>JAEUMA010000168.1 GCA_016793565.1 Rhizobiaceae bacterium | reverse complement strand
ATCTGCGCGAAGAGATGGAGCGGCTGCAGAAATCCTGCCGCCGTCTAATCTGGCTCAACCCGCTGCTGCGTTTCGACGGCTTCGAGCCGCGCGCGCGCGGCGTGCGGGCCATGCTTCCCTATGTCGACGAGTTTCGCGCCGTGCACAATCTCAACGCGTTGGCTGATCTGTGCCAAGCTCTCGGCAAGGAGGGCGCGCGCGGCGCCGAACCACGAAAATGGCTGGCGCGAAGCCTAGGCGCCGGCGCCTGACGGGGCATCGCAGAAGGAGACTCACCATGACGGGAATGTCCCAACTCGACGAACAGCGCGATCCACTGACGATCGCGGAAAACTGGCAGGGTGAAGGGCGGAAGGTTGCCATCGCGACGGTCGTCGAGACCTGGGGCTCCGCGCCCCGGCCGGCCGGAAGCCATCTCGTCATCGACCGCGAGGGCAATTTCCAGGGTTCGGTTTCCGGCGGTTGCGTGGAGGGAGCGGTGGTTGGCGAGGCGGCCGACGTCATCGACAGCGGAGAGCCGCGCATGCTGGAATTCGGCGTCGCGGACGAGACGGCGTGGCGCGTCGGCCTGTCCTGCGGCGGGCGTATCCGGGTCTACGTCGAACGGCTGGGCTGAGTGTGATGGATCCGCGTCTTCTGGCCGAGTTGAACGCGGAGCGCCGTGCGCGCCGAGCGGCGATCCTGGTCACCGATTTGGACGACGGCCATGCACGCCTCGTGCGGGAGGGGGACACGATCGTCGGCCCGATTGCTGAGGCGGTCGGCAAGGCGTTCCGCACCGGCAATTCGGGCACCGTGGAGGCCGAGGGCCGTCGCTCCTTTCTCAACGTGCATCTGCCGCGGCCGCGTCTGGTTGTGATCGGCGCCGTGCACATCAGCCAGGCGCTGGCCCCGATGGCCGGGGTGGCCGGCTATCCGCTGGAGATCATCGATCCCCGCACGGCTTTCGCTTCGCCGGAACGCTTCCCCGAGGTTGACCTCAAGGCCGAGTGGCCGGAGGATGTCCTGCGTGTGCGCCCGCTGGATGGTTACACCGCCTTGGCGGCGGTGACGCACGATCCCAAGATCGACGACTATGCGCTGAAGGCGGCGCTCGATGCCGGCTGCTTCTATGTCGGCGCCCTCGGCAGCCGCAAGACGCATGCCAAGCGTGTCGAACGGCTGCAGGCGCTTGGCGCCAGCGCGGAACAGGTCGGGCGCATCGCCGCGCCGATCGGGCTGGACATCGGCGCGGCCAGCCCCGCCGAGATCGCCGTCGCCATATTGGCGCAGGTCATCCAGGCGTTCCGCTCCCGTGGGCTCGAAACGAAGGCGGGCGCGGCGTGAAATTCGGGTCCCTGCCGGTCGACGCCGCCGTCGGAGCCATGCTGGCCCATGCCGTGGACGCCGGCGCACGGCGTCTGCGCAAGGCGCACCGGCTGACGGCCGAGGACGTCGCCGATCTGCACGCCGCCGGCATCGCGAGCGTGGTCGCGGTGACTTTCGACGCGGACGACGTGGCGGAGGACGAAGCCGCCACGCGAATCGTGAGCGATCTCCTGTTCAGCGGCGTCGACGCGCGGCCAGCGGCTACGGGCCGGGTCAACCTCCATGCGAGGGAAGCGGGTATCTTCACGGTGGACGCCGCGTTGATCGACGCGATCAACGCGGTCGACCCAGCTATCACCATCGCGACGCTGCCCCAGCACGCGGAGGTCGAGCGCGGCAGGATGGTCGCGACGGTCAAGATCATCCCGTTCGCCGTGCCCGGGCCGACGCTCGACAAGGTGGCGGCGCTGGTGAGCGGGCATACCGTCTTTGCCGTCCATCCTTACCAACCGCGGCGGGTGGCGCTGCTGCAAACCACGCTGCCGGGGCTGAAACCCGGCGTGCTGGCCAAGACGGCCAAGGTGACGGCCGAGCGTCTTGCGCGCAGCGGCAGCGTGCTGGCCGGCGAAACGCGGGTGCCGCACGATCCGGAAGCGGTCGCCGAGGCGCTGGTGCCGGCGCTGCGCGACAGCGACATGGCGATGGTATTCGGCGCGTCGGCGATGTGCGATTTCGATGACGTCATTCCAGCGGCGATCCGCGCGGCAGGCGGCACGGTTCTCCGCGCCGGCATGCCGGTCGATCCGGGCAATCTTCTGGTGCTGGGCGAGATCGGTGGAAAGAAGGTGCTCGGCGCGCCGGGATGCGCCCGCAGCCCCAAGGAAAACGGCTTCGACTGGGTGTTGGCGCGGCTTGTGGCCGGCCTTGAGGTCACCGACCGGGATATTGCTCGCATGGGCGTCGGCGGCCTGCTGATGGAGATCCCTTCGCGTCCCCAGCCACGCGAGGCGGCGGCCGACGAACCGGCGCCTACCGTTCACGCGGTCGTGCTCGCCGCCGGCCGGTCGAGCCGCATGGGAGGCCCAAATAAGCTGCTCGCTCTGTTCGGCGGCGAGCCGCTGGTGCGCCGCACCGTAGAGCGCACGCGTGCTTCCCGCGCCGCCGGCGTGACGGTGGTGACCGGCCATCAGGCCGACCGCATCCGGGCCGCACTGTTTGGTCTCGACGTCGCGGTCGAGCACAACGCCGATTTCGCTTCCGGACTGTCGGGGTCGTTGCGGGCCGGTATCGGCGCGATGCCTTCGCAAGCCTCGGGCGCGCTGGTCGTGCTCGGCGACATGCCGGGCGTAACCACCGCCGACCTCAACCGCATGATCGAAGCTTTCGCGCAGTCCGGTGGCCATTCGGTGGTGCGCGCCACGCACAATAGCAAGCGCGGCAATCCGGTCATCCTGCCGCGAGCGTTGTTCCCGTCCGTTGCCGATCTTGAGGGCGACACCGGCGCGCGCCACCTCGTGGAGGCCGGCGGCGTCGAGGTGATCGACGTGGAGATCGGAGACGGCGCCAGCCTCGACGTCGATACGCGCGAGGCGATGGAAGGCGCGGGCGGTGTCCTCCAGGATTGATGGCCGCACGCGTTGGCGTTGTCGCTGCCGGCTGCTAGAAGGCGCCCATGTTCGGTTCGATGCGCATATTGGCCGCGGCCGCATTTCTGGCCATGGCGCCGGTGCTAGCGGCGGCACAGACGCTAGCACCCTACAAGGACGAGCTCTTCACCTACCCGGCGGTGCTATCGCAACAGGCGGACGGCGCCTATCGCGTCGTCGACTACCGAGAGGCGCGCGACATCGACAAGCGCGACGAGGTGCCCGAGCGCAGGGTCCGCCGGCAGTATATCTCCCTCGGTGTGCGCAAGGCGCAGAAGGACCTCGTGTTGAAGACGGACGCGGGCGACATCCGCCATTTTGCCATCGGCCAGCCGGAGCGAGCCAGCGTCATCGTGCTCTACCTGCACGGCCAGGGCGGCAGCCGCAAACAGGGCGCGGACGACTTCACCTTCGGCGGCAACTTCAACCGCTTGAAGAACCTGATGGCCGCCAATGGCGGCCTCTATCTCGTGCCGGACTTTTCGGATTTCGGCGAGGCGGGGGCGGCGCAGGTCGCAGCCCTGATCGCGCACTATGCGGCGCTCTCGCCGGACGCGAAGATCGTCGTGGCCTGCGGTTCTATGGGCGGAGCGATATGCTGGCGGCTGGCCAACGACAAAGCCGTGGCGCAACGTCTGTCCGGCCTCGTCATCCTAGGCTCTCTTTGGGACGACGGCTTTTTCGGCTCGGCCGCCTTCAAGCGCAAGGTGCCGGTCTATTTCGGCCACGGTAGCCGCGACACGGTCTTCCCGGTCGAGCGGCAGGAGACATTCTTTCGCCAGCTTGGCGAGCGGGCACCGGGCTATCCTGCCCGCTTCGTACGTTTCGAAACCGGTACGCACGGAACCCCCATTCGTATGGTCGATTGGCGCGAGACACTCAACTGGATGCTGGCCGCTTCGCGGTAGGTACAGCGATCTGTCGGGCTCTGCCCACTACGCTGCGCGCCGTTGGAACGATCGCGCTGGCCGTGGGAAATCAGCGGGTCGAGCGCCGGTCTCGATGCGATCCGCCGGACATCTTCCATCGAGCAGGACCATAGCCACGACCCGTTTGCGCGGGGTTTCTGTCGGGCGCGGCCGCGAGAAAAGCTCGGTGAAGAACCCCATGGTAGCGACTCCGTAGTTCCTCCCACCCTTCGTCTAATCGATTCGTATCGAATAATGCAGTGCAGCAAACGCATGCCTGCCATGCGATCCGCCGTTCGAATCCCACTGATTTAATGAAACATTTGCCTTCTCCACGGGGCGAAAATTAACGCCGAAGGCCTATGCCTGCGAACGTAGTGGGCGGTTCTGCGTTGCTTGGATGAGGAGGAGGCCTGCATGACAGCGCGCCAAAACTTCGCGTCCCTGTTGGACGACCTCATGCGCCAGCATGTGGAGGACGAGGCCGAGGTGCCGGCGTCTGTTTCGTTCGACTATCTCGCGGTGGCCGACGAACTCTGTTCGGGCCGCATCAAGGTCGCCCCCGACTTCGTCGCCCAGGAATACCGCGCGGCTGACGGATACCGTGATGCGAGCGCGATCCTGGAGGCGGAGCTGGATGCGCTTGCTGCGGCGTCCGCGTTGGAGCTTCCCTCTATCGAGCCGGAAGACATTGCGCGCGAACTGGATATCCGCGCCGCGACCGATGCCGACCAGCTCGCGCGGCTGCGGCGCGCCTTTGCCTTCGGCAACCATCCCGACCGTGTGCCCGATCATCTGCGTGCCCGCGCCATGGTGCGGATGCAGGTAGCCAATCACTTGATCGACGAAGCGCGCCGCAAGCTGGTTGAACGCTTGCGCAAGTAAGAGGTCGCTGCTTTGCGCGTCAGCCGCATGGTTTTTCTTGGCGCGCCGCGCTGCCTCCGCTAATCTCCGGCCTCCGTCGTTCGGCGGAACAGCAATCCGGAGTTTCGCGCATGAACAAGCGCCCGCTCGGCCGCACTTCGCTTCGCGTGTCCGCCGTCTGCCTAGGCACCATGACCTGGGGGCAGCAGAACACGGAAGCCGAAGGCCATGCCCAGATCGACTTCGCGCTGGACCGCGGCGTGAACTTTCTCGACACTGCAGAGCTTTATTCGATTCCGCCCAAGGCCGAGACGCAAGGAAGCACCGAGAAGATCATCGGCAGCTGGTTCGCACGCACCGGCCGGCGCGATGAGGTCGTTCTCGCAACCAAGGTCGTGGGCCGCACCACGAACGATTGGTTCCGCGGGGGCCGTCCGTCGAAACTGGTCCGCGGCGACATCGAGCATGCGCTGGACCGCTCGCTGCGCAATCTGCGCACGGATTACATCGATCTCTATCAGCTGCATTGGCCTGATCGGCGCATTGGCTGGGGCAGCAATCCGACCCGCATCGACCTGTGGCCTACCCCCCGCGACCAGGACGAGGTGCCGATCGCCGAGACGATGGGGGTGATGGCTGATCTCATCAAGGCTGGCAAGATCCGCCACTACGGTCTCTCCAACGAGAGTTCGTGGGGGACAATGCGTTTCGTCGCTGAGAGCGACAAGGGTGTGGGACCGCGCCCGGTGTCGATCCAGAACGCCTATAACCTCCTCAACCGGACCTTCGAGGTCAATCTGGCCGAAGTCTGCGACCGCGAGAATGTGTCGCTGCTCGCCTATTCGCCTCTGGCGCAGGGCTATCTGACGGGAAAGTATGATCATGGCGGTCTGCCAGACGGCAGCCGCAAGGCCCTGTTCAACCGGCTCCAACGCTACGAGACCCCGAATTCGGCCGTGGCTGCGCTGGCCTACAACGAGCTCGCCCGTGGCTTCGGCATCGAGCCAGCGCTGTTCGCGAACGCCTTTGTCACCAGCCGTCCCTTTATGACCTCCAACATCATCGGTGCGACGTCGATCGCGCAGCTCGAAGTCGCGATCGCCTCGGCGGAGGTCCAGTGGACCGAAGAGATGCAGAAAGCGGTGGACGAGTTGCACCAGCGCTTCGGCAACCCGTGTCCGTGAGGCCGCCATGATCCTGCATCGCATAACGGACTGGGAAGACGCCTATACCAACGGTGCCAACATCGCGCGCGGAGACCGCTGGCCGGAAATTTGGGTCGAGCCTGCACGGCGCTATCGCGAAGCGCTGACGCCCGGGCGCGCCCGGCTCGATCTCGCCTATGGCGAGAGGCCACGCAACCGCCTCGACCTTTTCCTCCCGGAAGGCAAGCCGGCGGGGCTCGTCGTCTTCGTCCACGGCGGCTATTGGGTGCGCTTCGACAAATCCTATTTCTCGCACCTAGCGGCCGGCCCCAACGCCGCCGGTTTCGCGGTGGCAATGCCTTCCTACACCCTTTGCCCGGAGGTCGGCATTCCCGACATCGTCGAAGAGGTCGCGGCGGCGGTCAGTTTCGCTGCCTCGCTTGTGCCCGGCCCACTCCATCTGTGCGGCCATTCCGCCGGCGGCCATCTCGCCGCGCGCATGGTCTGCGCCGACACGCCGCTGTCGCCGGAGATTCGCGGCCGGCTGGGCCATCTGATGTCGATCTCGGGCGTGAATGATCTCAGGCCGCTGATGAACATTGCCGTCAACGCGCAGCTTCGCCTCGACGACGCTCTCGCGACTGTTCAAAGCCCCGCGCTGCTGCGGCCGCTTCCCGGCGTCCGCATTACCTGCTGGGTCGGCGCAAACGAGCGCTCCGAATTCATCCGCCAGAATGCGCTGCTCGCCAATGCCTGGATAGGCCTTGGCGCCGCGACCGCCGTGATGGAAGAGCCCGACCGACATCATCTGAACGTCATCGATGGGCTGGCGGAGCCTGGCCATCCGATGACCAGCGCGCTGTTGACAGCCTGAGCCCACGAACCGAAGCTTCGTCCCGCTTCGACAGGAAGGAATGACCATGCGAGCCGTTTTCGTCCAGCTTCAGTGCGCACCGGGAAAGACCTACGAGGTGGCCGATGTGCTGTTCGAGCGCGAGGTCGCCTCCGAGCTCTATTCGACCAGCGGCGAGTACGACCTGCTCATGAAGATCTACATCGAGGACAGCGAGGACATCGGCAAGCTGATCAACCAGAAGGTCGCCAACGTGCCGGGCATCGTTCGCACCCTTACCACGCTCACCTTCACCGCATTCTGACTGTCGGGGACGCGACGATGCCGCTCTATGCGCTGGGAGACATTCGGCCCTCGGTTCCCGCCGAAGGCCATTACTGGATCGCGCCCGATGCGCACGTCATCGGCGCCGTGTCGCTCGGCGAGGATGGCGGCATCTGGTTCGGTGCCGGATTGCGCGGCGATAACGAGCCGATCCGCATTGGCAAGGGCTCCAACGTGCAGGAAGGCACCATGATTCACGCCGACCCGGGATTTCCCGCGACCGTGGGGGCAGGGTGCACGATCGGCCACCACGCCATCATCCACGGCTGCACGATCGGCGACAATGCGCTGGTGGGTATGGGCGCCACGATCCTCAATGGAGCTAGGATCGGTGCCAACAGCCTGGTCGGCGCAAACGCGCTGGTGACGGAAGGCAAGGAGTTTCCCGAAGGTTCGCTGATCGTTGGATCGCCAGCGCGCGCTGTGCGCACGCTGGACGAGGCGCAGATCGCGGGGCTCCGCCGCTCCGCCTCGCACTACGTCTCCAACTACAAGCGGTTCCTGCGCGAACTGAAACCGTTGTAGGGCCCAGTGCCGCTCTCCTGACGGGCTCTGTCAGGAGGGGTGCGCTAAGCTCGGGCGATCCCTTCAGGAGGAACGGACATGGCTTTTCGCGGCACTTGCCATTGCGGCGGCACGGTATTCGAGGTCGACGCTGCGCCCGAAACGGTGACGTCCTGCACCTGCTCGATCTGTTCGAAGCGCGGCGCGCTGTGGGCCTATTATAGGAAGGCCGATGTCCGCATCGTGAAGAACGAGACGCCGACCACCTATCGCTGGCAGACCAGGACGGTCGCGCACAATTTCTGCGCGGTGTGCGGCTGCACGACCTTTACCGAATCGCCGGACTTCTCGACCGGAGAGGCCAATTTCGACAATCCTCTGACCAACATCAACGCACGGCTGCTCGACGATTTCGACCTTGCCGCCGTTCCCGTGACGGTCATCGACGGCAAGAACCTCTGGTAGGTTCGTGAGCCTAGACTCGAACCCTGACATATTCGCCCGGCGCGTCGCCGAGCGTGTCGCCGTGTGAGCCCACCTCGCGGGCAGCGACACGGCGGTTGTTCTTCTTCTGCGTCCAGTCATGCCAGTGCGGCCACCACGAACCCGGATGCTCGGTCGCGGCGGCGACCCAGTCGGCGAACTCGCCCACCGGCTTGCCTCCCGTCCAGTGCTGGTACTTCTTGGCCTGCGGGGGATTGACCACGCCGGCTATGTGGCCCGAGCCGGCCATGACGTAGTCCACCTCGCCGCCGAAGAAGCGGCAGCCGAGGAAGACTGAGCGGGCAGGGGCTATGTGGTCCTCCCGTGCGGCGAGGTTGTAGATCGGAATCTTGACGTCGGCGAGCGAGACGCTATGGCCCGCGAGTTCCATGCGTCCGGCTGAGAGATTGTTTTCGAGGTAGCAGTTGCGCAGGTAGAAGGAGTGGTTGGCCGCTGCCATCCGCGTCGAGTCGGCATTCCAGTAGAGCAGGTCGAAGGGCAAGGGCTCCTTGCCGCGCATGTAATTGTTGACCACGTAGGGCCAGATCAGGTCGCCGGATCGCAGCATGTTGAAAGCGGTCGCCATCTTGGTGCCGTCAAGGTAGCCGTGCTCGTTCATGGCCCGTTCGAGGGCGGAGATCTGGTCTTCGTCGACGAACACCTTGAGGTCGCCGGCATAGGTGAAATCGACCTGCGTGGTGAAGAGTGTGGCCGAGCGGATACGCCTTTCCCCCTCCTTCGCGAACAGCGCCAGTGCCGCCGTCAGCAGCGTGCCGCCGACGCAATATCCGATCGCGTTCACCTCCTTCTCGCCGGTCCGCTTCTCCACCGCGTCGAGCGCGAACTGCAGCCCTTCGCGGATATAGGCTTCCCATCCCTTGCGGCCGTGGCGCTGGTTCGGGTTGACCCACGAAATCACAAAGACGGTGTGGCCCTGCGAGACCGCCCAGCGGATGAAGGATTTCTCCGGGTTGAGGTCGAGGATGTAGAACTTGTTGATCCAGGGCGGGCAGATCAGCAGCGGGCGCTTCAGAACCTTTTCCGTCGACGGCTCGTACTGGATGATCTCAGCCAGCGCGCTGCGCGCCACTACCTTGCCTGGCGTGGTCGCTACGTTCTTGCCCAGTTCGAATCGCGAGTAGTCCGCCTGACGAAGCTTCAGGTCGCCCTTGCCGGCGGCTATGTCCTCCGCCAGCATCTGCATGCCCTTGACCAGGTTTTCGCCGTTGCTGGCCACCGTCTCCCGAAACAGCTCCGGGTTGGTCAGGATGAAATTGGAGGGTGAAAGCGCCTGCGAGATCTGCTTGGCGTAGAACGTCGCCTTGTGCCTGGTGTGGTCGTCGAGACCCTCGGTATGTTCGACAAGGTCGTTCGCCCATCGGCTGGTGACCAGATAGGCCTGTTTCAGGAAGTCGAAGAAGGCGTTCTTGCCCCATTCCGGGTCCTGGAAACGCTTGTCGCCGCGTTCCGGCTGCACCGCGTCGCCGATGTCCTCTTCACCGCCGGCGCGGCGGATGGAATTCGCCCAGATCGACATGTAGCCCGAAAACAGGCGCGTCTGCGCGTCGATCGCGCGCGCCGGATCCGACAGCCAGTACTCGCTGACCTTGGAGAACGTCTTGACCAGATCTGCCATCGGCTCGGCCAGCGTGTCGTGAACCTTGCCCTTCTCGCGCGGCCCGGTCCAGGCCGCGGCCGCCTTGCCGGCCTGCTCGATCATGCGGGCCAGGTTGACGGCGAACTGTTCGGGGTCCTTGACGAGGTACTGCTCGACCGGCGAGGGAGTGTCGGCCTTGTCCGCGCCCGATTCCGGTGGCTTGG
>JAEUMA010000152.1 GCA_016793565.1 Rhizobiaceae bacterium | reverse complement strand
ACTGGCTTGGAATATCAATGGAGTCGATGCCGCGGGACGTCTTCAGGTAGTCCGCGAGTTCACCGTAGTCGACCGGGCGATCCATGCAGATGTTGAAGAGCTGCCGGCGCGCGCGCGGATTGTCGATCGCCGCCAGGATCGCGCTCGCCAGGTCGTCGACGTGTACGAAGTTCCGCTTCATGGGCGCGCCGTCGGCATCGCGCAGCAGCGGCACGGTGCCGTTCGCGGCATATCGCTTTGCGCCGGCCGGCGGCACCATGTCCTTCCATACAGGACCTCCGAACACATCGTCTCCAAAGGACAGCGTATAGCGGAAATCGTCCTTCTCCATGATCCACGGCGCGCGCAGGCAGCAGCCGTCTAGATCATATTGAATGCCGAACTGCTCCAGCATCACTTCTTCGAGAACCTTCGACAGCGCATAGCAGCCCGGATAGGCCGTGTGCGGCGTGTCCTCGGTGATCGGCCCCGGGTGACGGTAGTAGAAATGGCCGATGCCGGCATCGCCGCCGATGAGGACGAACTGACGCGCCGACGCGCTGGTCCGAAAGGTTTCGAGCAGCCAGAACAGACCCTTGACGGTCACGTCCATGACGTCGTCGGGCGTTTCCTTGCAGGTCGCGAGATGGACGACGTGGGTGACGCCCGCGAGCGCCTTTTCGACCACGCCGCGATCCGCGATCGATCCGCGAACCACCTCGACGCGGTCTGTTTCCTCGATCAGCCGGTTGTGGCACAATGCACGGACACGGCTTCCGGAGAAGCGCTTGTCCAGCATCAGGCGAGCGATCAGATGTCGCCCGACCTTGCCTGTGGCGCCCGTTACCAGGATCAGCATGCTTTCCTCCGAAGCATGGGTAGCTAATAACGTAGGGCTTCCTGCGTCAACCCGCTATTGTCCTATTTGTCATACAAAATTATGCCCTTGGGCGGTCGAGGCCGATTGACGCCCGCAATCGGGTTTGCATAAATGCGGGCGGAGGATACCGGACGTAATATGCGAGGTTTCGCCGCCGCTAAGCGCGGTCGCGGGGGGCTTTTTCGCGCGACGGGAGGCTGAAGCGGGTGTCGGTTCTCGAACTCAGGAATATTTCTAAACATTTTGGAGCCATCCAGGCTGTCAACGACGTCTCGTTCTCGATCGAGGCGGGCGAGGTGGTCGGCCTGATGGGGGACAACGGCGCCGGCAAGTCCACGCTGGTCAAGATGATCGCCGGAAACTTCGCGCCGAGCCACGGCACCCTGAAGATGGATGGCGCCGACCTTGTCATGCATCGGCCGGTAGACGCCCGCCGACATGGCATCGAGATCGTGCACCAAGACCTGGCGCTCTGCGACAACCTCACCGCTGCCGCGAACGTCTTTCTAGGTCGCGAGTTGCGCAAGGGTGTCTGGCCGTTCGCGATCTTGGATTATCCGGCGATGTACAAGCGCGCCGGCGACATCTTCAAGGAACTGAAGTCGGAGACACGGCCACGCGACCTCGTTCGCCAGATGTCCGGCGGCCAGCGTCAGGCCGTCGCCATCGCCCGAACGCGCCTGTCGCAGGCCAAAATCGTGCTGATGGACGAGCCAACGGCCGCCATCTCGGTCCGGCAGGTCGCGGAGGTCCTGAACCTCATCCGCCATCTGCGCGATCAGGGCATCGCCGTGGTGCTGATCAGCCACCGAATGCCCGATGTCTTCACCGTGGCCGACCGGGTGATCGTGATGCGACGAGGTCGCAAGGTGGCGGACAAGCGCATCGACCAGAGTTCTCCGGAAGAGGTCACCGGGCTCATCACCGGCGCCATCGAACTGGCGTAGCAGATCCGGGCGTCAACAGTAGGGAGCGAGGCCGGCGATGGCTGTCACACTGGAACAGACGATCGAGCACAAGCAGCAGAGCTGGATCGCCGCGAAGATCAGCAGCCAGACCTTTTGGGTGCTGATCGCCGTGGTCTTGGCATGCATCTTCCTCTCGTTCGCCACCGACTCCTTCGCGACCACAAAGAACCTCTACAACATCACTCGCAACGTCACTTTCGTTGCGATCGTGGCGCTAGGCATGACCCTGGTGATCATCACCGGCGGCATTGATCTGTCGGTGGGGTCGGTGCTCTGTCTCTGTTCGATGGTGCTGGCGGTCACCATGCATGCCGGCCATCCGCTGGCCGTCGGCGTGGCTGCCTCGCTGGCGACGGCCCTGGTCGTCGGCGGGTTCAACGGGGTACTGATCGCCTATCTGGGCTTTCCACCTTTCGTGGTCACTCTCGGCACGCTTTCCATCGCGCGAAGCCTCGCCATGGTGGCGTCCAACAACACCGTCGTGTTCGAATTCGGACCGGACCATGACCTACTTCTTGCCATCGGCGGCGGCGCCTGGTTCTTCGGTATAGCCAACCCGGTATTCTTCATGATCGTGCTGGCCCTTCTGACAGGCTTCGTCCTGCGCTGGACGAAGTTCGGCCGTCACGTCTACGCGATAGGCGGCAACGAACATGCCGCCACGCTGACGGGTGTGCCCGTGAAGCCCATCAAGGTGGCGGTGTACATGATCTCCGCCGTCTCCGCGGGCATAGCCGGCATCATTCAGACCGGTTGGCTCGGCGCGGTCACCACCAACATCGGCGCGGGAATGGAGTTGCAGGTAATCGCAGCCGCCGTCATCGGCGGCGCCAATCTCGCTGGCGGCGTCGGTACGGCGTTCGGCGCGATCGTCGGCGCGGCGCTGATCGAGGTGATCCGCAACAGCCTGGGCCTGCTCGGCATCAATGCGTTCTGGCAAGGCACGTTCATCGGCGGCGCGATCATCCTGGCCGTTCTGTTCGATCGCATTCGCAATCTTCGCCTGACCCGCTAGCGCGAAGCCCTTTCTCGGCATTCATCGTCCCACCCAAGCCCTGGCCGGCTTGGGCCGGCGGAGCTCGCGCCTTTGCGCCGACAAAAGAGCGTCGATAATCTTATTATCGTATTTGTCAGACAATATTGACTTGGCTTCGCGGGTTTGCTTAGTTCGTCTTGGAAATTGAGCGCCACCGGCACAAAGATTGCGGCGATACAGCGGGGAGGCTGGGGGCCGCAAGCAGAGCGACGTGAAGGTCTTAGTGCTGCAGCCGCCGTGGCGGCTTTCCAAGACGTTCAACCAGGGAGGAATTCATGAAAATCGGACTCGTAGGAACCGCTTTGGCGCTCGCGCTGCTGACCGTCGGCAGTGCCCAGGCGCAGGACAAGAAGCAGCTCGCATTCGTGGTCAACGGCGCTTCCGACTTCTGGAAGCTGGCCGAGGCCGGCGTGAAGAAGGCTCAGGAGGAACTGCCCAACTACGAACTTTCGCTGAAAT
>JAEUMA010000147.1 GCA_016793565.1 Rhizobiaceae bacterium | reverse complement strand
ACGACATTTTGCACGGCGCCCTTGCAGATCATGAGATCTTCTGCTGCTCCGGCCTTGCGCACTACCACAGTCAGGCGCTTGCGAACAAAATCGTAGGGTATCTCATCGATCTTTGCGTAGGCCTCCAGCGACTCGTCCGGCCGCCGCTCGGAGGAGATGGCCTCATCGAGCGGATTGACCATTCCGGTCTGCAACGTCGCGTTCAGCAGGGCCCAGGTGCGCACCTCTGGGGACACGACACCGTCCACTCCGACGCTGGCGTCCAGGCGGACGACCCCTTCGGTGAGCGTACCCGTCTTGTCGGTGCACAGGAGATCCATGCTGCCGAGATTTTCTATCGACTCCAAGCGGCGGACTATCACGCCGTTGAGCGCCATGCTTCGAGCCCCTCGCGCAAGCGTTACGCTGATGATGGCGGGCAGGAGTTCGGGCGTCAGACCGACCGCAAGCGCAAGCGAAAAGAGCAGAGAGTCGATAGCGGGTCGATGCAGAAGGAGATTGGCGAAAAACACGAGGATTACGATGACCAGCATGATCTCGGTCATCAGGTAGCCAAAGCGGCGTATGCCCCGCGCGAATTCCGTCTCCGGGACGCTTCGCTGAATGATCGAGGCAATGCGTGCAAATTCTGAGCCGCCGCCGGTTTGCACGGCCAACATGGTCGCCGTTCCACTGCGGACCGATGTTCCGGTAAACACGCAGTTGGTACGTTGTCCAAGCTGCGCGTCAGGCGCCGACACGCCGGGGGCCTTCACGACAGGAAAGGTCTCCCCGGTCAAAGCGGCCTCGCTTACGTTGAAATCGCGCGCTTCCAAAAGGATGCCGTCGGCCGGAACCAAATTCCCCGCGGATAGCCGGATTACATCGCCGGGGACAACTTCGTCAGCCTGTAAGACCTCCGTCTTGCCTTCGCGCAGAACGGTTACCTTTCGGGCGATGCGGGCCGTCAGCGCCTCCATGGCCCGTGACGCGCCATACTCCTGCGTAAAAGACAGCGCGCAGCTTACAAAGACGATTAGGCCGATGATTACCGCCTCGTTGCCTTCCCCAACGAATGCCGAAACGGCGGCTGCAAATGTTAGGATCAAAACTAGAGGACTACGGAACTGACGCGCCAGAAGCGACAAGGGCGAGGGGCCGCTTCTGCGGCCAATTGTGTTGGCGCCGAAGCGAACCAACCGCGCGGCGACTTCCGCATTGTATAGCCCCTCTTTCCGGGACTGCAGCTCATTGAGAAGGTCGGAGGCGGAACGCGACCAATATGTGGCACGGTCCGCAGGAGGGAGAGAGGGGCTGGGCATATCCGAAAGCCTCGCGCCTGTTAGGACCGAGCGGCGGAAGCGCGACTTCGGTACAAGCGCGGCGCAAAGTCAAGGGAAGCTGGCTCTTGCGCGCAGGGGCAAGGCCGATTGCTCTTTCATCATGGCGAAGGCGTCTCGGGCGCATCTTGCGTGCGGTCGGCGCTGACCCGGTCGACGATGCCCCAGTCGCGCGCCTCCTCCGCTGTCATGAAATGATCACGGTCGAGCGTGCGCTCGACCTCCTCGAAGCTGCGGCCGCAATGCCGGGCGTAGAGTTCGTACATGCGACGCTTGACCTTGATGATGTCGCTCGCGTGCCGCTCGATGTCCGATGCTTGGCCCTGGAAGCCTCCGAGCGGCTGGTGGAGCAGCACGCTGGCATTGGGCAATGCAGTGCGGCGGCCGGGTTCCCCTGCCATCAGCAGGAAGGAGCCCATCGATCGCGCCGTGCCCAGGCAAAGCGTCGCCACCGGGCTCTTGATGTACTGCATCGTGTCGTAGATGGCGAAGCCGCTGGTTACGACCCCGCCCGGCGAGTTGATGTAGAAACTGATCTCCTTGCGCGGGTTTTCCGCCTCGAGAAAGAGCAGTTGTGCACAGATGAGGGCGGCGGACGTGTCGTCCACCACGCCATTGAGAAACACGATCCGCTCGCGCAGAAGGCGCGAGAAGATGTCGAACGAGCGCTCGCCACGCGGCGACTGTTCGACCACCATAGGGACGAGATTCATCGTGGCGCTCATGGCGCGGTCTCCATCTGGTTGCGGGTGGGGCGTCTACGTCAGGCGGCGCGGAGCATCGTGCTCGTGCCGTTTGCGTTCGCGGCCGGAGGCAGAGCGGTGTGCGTCAGCCGAAAACGCGTCCGTCCGTCGGCCTGCGGCCAGAGCTCGAAGGTGACGAGGCTGTGCGGCCGGCTCGACTCATCGTCGCGCCATGCGTAACGCAGGCGCGTGAACGGAGTCGCCTCGACGATCGCGTAGGCGGGCTCGTTCCCGTCAGCAGCTGGCGCGACCGCCAGCCACTCCGCGACCAGTTCCGGTACGGTGAGGGCGCGCCACACCTTCTCCGGCGGGGCGTCGAGTTCGCAGTCGACCACCACCTCGTTCTCGTCGGTGTCGGCGCTCATTGGTCCATGTCCTTCAGGTGGGTCTTGAGCCTTTCGATACGAGCCGGCCAGAAGGCGCGGTATCGCGTCAGCCAGTCGACGATCGGCTGCAGGCCTTCGGGGTTGACGGCGTAGCGGACGTGGCGGCCGACGCGCTGCTCCGTGATCAGCCCGGCGCCGCGCAACACGGCGATGTGCTGGGAGATTGCCGGCTGCGATACCGACATGCCTTCGCGCAGTTCGGTGGCATTGCGTTCGCCGGTCAGAAGCCTTTCCAGCACCGCACGGCGGGTCGGATCGGCAAGCGCTCGGAAGATCTCGGATTCGTCCATGGCCAACAGATAAGCATAGACTTATTTGTTTGGCAAGCGACGGACGCGCCGTTGTTACTTCTGCTGGCCTTGCCGGCCTTCGGTGTTGAGCAGCAGGTTTGGCACCAGCGTCTGCGAGTAGCCGGCGATGAAGCTCCAGACGATCAGAAGCGCAAAGCTCCGGTTCGGCACGTAGTAGTAGGTGGTGCTTTTCGGGTCGGCGCCGGATGTGGATTTCACCAGTTCGAAGCCTTGGGCGTGCAGGTCGGGCCACAGCGTGCCCTCGAGGAGGCCGCTCTTGAAGAAGAAGTAGAGGATCGAAGCCGCGCCGACGCCGACGATGCAGCGCAGGACGATCATGGCCACCGTCCACATGTCCCGCGCGTCGGTGAGGCCTCCCTCGGAGATGCGCTGCTGCAACTGGATGAGCATGAAGAAGGTGGAGCCGAGCAGACCGGTCACCATGGCGATCAAAAGGCCGTAGGGAAGGACGCTGTTCATTTGTCGGATGTCCCGCCTTGCTGGGTTTTGGCGTCACCGGTCGCCTCGGCTGCCCAAACGACATAGCTTCGCGTCTGGAACACCATGAACATTGTGCTGCCGAATATCAGAAGGGCGATGAAGAATGCCCAGGAGACGCGAACCTGCGCCGTGTGCGCATAGCCGCACTTGAGATAGAGACGGGCGTCGTGCCACTGCTGATCCTCGATCAGCCGCGCCAGCAGCGAGCGGTTGGCCGCCTGCTGCTCGCCCGTCAACTCCCCCTTGTCCGCGGGTTTCTGCTGACGGCCGACATAAAAGCTCGCGAAGTCGAGCTGGGAATTCTGCGCCTCCAGGATTCGCCGGTCGAGTTCCACATCCAGCCGCATGGGGTCGTAGACATTCACCAGAAGGCGCTCGCAGCGGTAGGCGTCGTTCCACGCGGCCTCGTCGTCGGCGATCACCACATCGTCGGGATATTTCGCGAAGATGCGCTTCAGTTCGTCCCAAATCTGCTGGTCTGAGCCGTCGGCTCGCTTGCTGAGAAGCGCGAGATAGGATGCCTTCAACGCAATCAGATACTGATTGGCGGGCTTGCCGAAATTGGGATCGTCCGAGCCGAACATCCGCAGCACGAAACTCGGCTTCGGCGCAGGCGGTCGCAGGGGCTTCCTCTCGGGAGCAGGTGGGCTTTCGTTGCTTCCCGCGGAGGATGGAGGCGGGGCCGGTGGTACGGCATTGGCTGCAGCAGGAGCATTCCCCGTCTGCGGAACTGGCTCGCCGCCGCCATCCTGCGGGGTGGGCGCCGGCGATGCTTCCCCCAACGTGTCGTCGTCAGGCATGCGATGTCCCCCGATCTCTGACGAAATCTTAAGGCATGATGACAAGAAATGCAATTAAAGATTGCATTAAATGCAACCTATGAGGATCGTATGACGCCGATGAGCGCGCGCGCGCAGCCTTGCCTTGCCATTGCCACAGGCATCGATTAACGGGCGGCCATGACGGTCACGGTACGCTTCGCGCCATCGCCCACCGGGCGAATCCACATCGGCAACGCCCGCACGGCACTCTTCAACTGGCTTTTCGCCCAGAAACACGGCGGGCGCTTCGTACAGCGGTTCGACGACACCGACACGGAACGCTCCCGCCAGGAATACGCCGATGCGATCCTCTACGATCTTCATTGGCTTGGCATCTTCCCCGACGCGGTGGACTACCAGTCGCGCCGTTTCGATGCCTACGACGCCGCGGTCGAAAGGCTGAAGCGCGCCGGCCTGCTCTATCCCTGCTACGAGACCTCCGAGGAACTGGAATTGCGCCGCAAGGTGCTTCTGTCGAGACGCCTGCCGCCGATCTACGGCCGTGATGCGCTCAAGCTGTCGGCGGACGAGCGCGCAGCACTTGAGGCGCAGGGCCGGCGGCCGCACTGGCGCTTCCTGCTGCCGAATTTCGGCGCGACGCCGTTCGAACCCAGATCCAGTGAGGTTTCATGGCGCGACATGGTGCGCGGCGACGAGACGGTGAAGCTGGAATCGCTGTCCGACCCGGTGCTCGTGCGGGAGGACGGCAGCTATCTCTACACGCTGCCCTCCGTCGTGGACGATATCGATTTCGGCATAACCCATGTCATTCGCGGCGACGACCACGTCACCAACACCGGCGTGCAGATCGCCTTGTTCCAGGCGCTCGGCGCGACCGCTCCGGAGTTCGGCCACCACAATCTGCTCACCACGACGACCGGCGAGGGGCTTTCCAAACGAAGCGGCGCACTGTCGATCCAGAGTCTGC
>JAEUMA010000140.1 GCA_016793565.1 Rhizobiaceae bacterium | reverse complement strand
GGGCCCCCCCCACGACGAAGGTCAGCCGCAAGCCTTGCGAGAGCGACGATACCGACGCGTTTGCAAAGTCCTCCGACCCGACCCCGGTGGCAAAGATCGCTCCCATTGCGGATGCGCCGACGATCAGGCCGAGATTGCGCGAAAGGTTGAGCAGTCCGGAAGCCAGACCGCGGCGATCCGGCGGCACGTCGGCCAAAGCGGCTGTGTTGTTGCCCGCCTGAAACATCTGGTAGCCCGGCGTCAGCACGACGATGGCGAGAATATAGCCGGCTAATCCTATCGCCGCCGGAAGCAGCGAGAGCAGGAGGCTGCCGCAGGCGAGCATCGCCAGCCCGGTCGCCACCACCGGTCGTGCGCCCCAGCGATCGACGATACGTCCGGAGGGTACGCCCGTCAGGATGGAGATGACGGGTCCCACCGACATTGCCAGCCCAACCGCCGACGTCGCCAGCCCGAGACCGTAGGTCAGGTAGAAGGGTCCCACCACCAGGGTCGACATCATCACCGCGGCGACGAGGACGTTGACTAGGAGATTCGGCAGCAGCCGCGCAGACGCCTGCCTAAGCGGAACCAGGCGCGAAAGCTTCGAGACGGAAATGCGCGGCAGCGACGCCCAGGCCAGAAACAGTGCCAGCACGGCAAGCGGCACCTGGACGAGAAACACGCCGCGCCAGCCGAACGCCGGCAGAAGCAGGCCGCCGAGCGAGGGGCCGAGCGCGGTTCCGAGCGCCGACACGGTGCCGATCAGGCCCATGGCGCGGCCTGTGCGCGCTTCGCTCGCTGTTTCCCGCAACAACGCCATCGACAGGGTCATCAGGAAAGCGGCGCCTGCTCCCTGGATCGCCCTGGCTGCTATCAGGAACCAGAGGCTTGTGGCGACGCCGCACAGTGCCGAAGCCAGGGCGAAAAGGCAGAGGCCGGCGAGAAACGTGCGGCGCAGGCCGTAGATGTCGCCCAGCCGACCCGCCACGACGACTGTCAGGGTCAGGCCGGCGAGATAGGACACGACGACGCCCTGCAATTGATGAAACGGCGCGGCGAAGGCGTCGGCCATGGCAGGCAACGCGATGTTGGCGATCGAGGTGCCGAGTGACGCCAATAGCATCGAAAGCGCCAGAGACGCCACGATTAAGCGGTTGTCGCCTCCCGTTGGGGTCGTGCCCATGCCTGAAACTCCTTGCTTGAAAGGTCTGTTCGTTGCAGGCTACCAATTCAAGTCAACTTGAGGTCAAGCATGAAATTTCTGGATATCGGCGCGGTGTCCGAAAGGTCCGGGGTGCCGGCGTCGGCGTTGCGCTATTATGAAGAGATCGGGCTGATTTCATCGTCCTCGCGCCATGGGCTTCGCCGCCAGTTCGCGCCGGACGTTCTGCTGCAGCTCAAGCTGATCGCCATGGGCAAGACCGCAGGCTTCTCGCTCGGCGAGATCCGCGCGATGTTTGGTCGGACCGGCGAGCCGGACCTGCCGCGCGCGGTGCTGCATCGCAAGGCGGATGAGATCGATCGGCAGATCCGCGAACTCGCCGCCCTTAGCGGCACTTTGCGCCATGTCGCCGATTGCAGGGCTCCTTCGCACATGGAATGTCCGACTTTCCGCCGTCTCGTCGACTTGGCGGGTCGTCGCAGCCGCGGCCAGTCGAAGGGCGGCCGCTCCAAGACGGCAGCCCGTTCGAAAGGCGGAGCCGGCGAAGGCGCGTAAGCGATATTGCGGAAAACCTGGCCGGCATTCTGGTATTCTGGACTGTTGTCTGCAAACACGGAAAAGACTAAGAGATGCGTCCGAGCCGCATCGAGCGGCCGATGAAATGCGCGCTCCAGGAGGCCTGCCTTGACCGGATTCCCGTCCCCTTACACCGTCGCCGTGATCGGTGCGGCGAGCGGCATAGGCAAGGCCACCGCGCAACTGCTTGCGCAGCAGGGGGTCGACGTCGTGTGCATGGACCGCGACGCCGCCGGCACCGAAGCCACGGCCGCCGCAATCCGTGCGGCCGGCGGCGAGGCGTCCGCCCATCAGATCGACGTGACCGACGCCGCCGCGCAGGCGCCCGTGTGGCAGGCGGTTCTCGCCAGCCGCGGCCAGCTCCATGCATTGCTGAACTGCGCCGGCATCACCGGCAAGACCAATCTCAAGGCGCATCAGGTCGATCCGGCCAATTTCGTCGAGGTGTTCCAGATCAATCTGCTCGGAGCACTGCTCGTCTCGCAGGCCGTCTTGCCGCATATGCTGGCGCACAATTACGGGCGCATCCTCCACATCGCCTCGATCGCCGGCAAGGAAGGCAATGCCGGCATGACGGCCTATTCCGCGACCAAGGCAGGCCTGATCGGCATGGTGAAGTCGATGGGCAAGGACTATGCGGAGACGGGAATCACCGTCAATGCGCTGGCGCCGGCCGTCATCCGCACGCCGATGGTGGACGCCATGCCGGAAGCACAGGTCACGTACATGACCGACAAGATTCCCATGAAGCGTTGCGGCGAGCTCTCCGAGGCCGCCGACCTCATCTCCTGGATCGTATCGCCTTCGTGCAGCTTCACGACCGGCTTTACCTTCGACCTCAGCGGCGGCCGGGCGACATATTGATACGTCGGCCGGGTGCGCCCGCGCCCAGCCGCGATATGGACGAGAACCGGCCGTTGGCGTAATAGCCGTCGAAGAAGATTGCGCAACCGTGCCGCGCAGATGGCTGGCGGCATGCGTTCGCGGTTCGGTTTGGTCGACGCGCGCCATGCTGGAAGACGGTAGAGTTCGAAAAGCCCGCGGGACGGGCAAGTCCGATCCTTCCGCGCGGTCGTCTGGCGCGGCGGAGGACGAAAGCTCGGGCTCGCGCAGCGTCCGGCGCGCCTTCGACATATTCGAATTGATGCTCGCGAGGGGCGAGCCCCTGACGGTGGCGCAGATCGTCGAGGAACTCGCGATCCCGAAGTC
>JAEUMA010000102.1 GCA_016793565.1 Rhizobiaceae bacterium | reverse complement strand
GGGGGGGAGTTGCCCGCCCGCACGGGGGGGGCCGCGAAGGATCGCCGCACCAGAGGAGCCCACCTTGCTCGCGCTCACTGACGACGAACGCGCCATCGTCGCCGGCGTGAGCGGGGAGGGCGCCGCGATGGCCATGCGCATCGTCGCGGAGGCCGCACGGCTGATGTCGGCTCCTCGGCTGATCCCGATCGCGTCCGCGCATATCGATGGCGCGCTCTACCACGGCGATTCCGGCACGCTGTTCGCCGAGCGGCTGGTGGACGGCGGTGCGAAGGTCGCCGTGCGCGCAACCCTTAACGTCGGCGCGCTCGACCTCACAGGCTGCAGTGCGGTGCGCCTGGCCGAACCGCAGCGCGGCATGGCCCGTCGCATGATGGAAGCCTACCGCCGTCTCGGCTGCGAGCCGAGCTGGACTTGCGCGCCCTACCAGGCCGGTCACCGTCCGGCCACGGGAACCGACGTCGCCTGGGGTGAATCCAACGCGGTCGTGTTCTGCAATTCGGTGCTCGCCGCCCGCACCAACCGCTACGGCGACTTTCTCGACATCGCCTGCGCGATCACAGGCAGGGCGCCGGATTACGGCCTGCATCGCGCCGAAAACCGCCGGGCGCGGCTCGTCTTCGACGTTTCGGCGCTGCCTGCGGCCTTGCTGGCCAGCGAGATCGCCTGGCCGGTGCTGGGCGCTCTCTTCGGCCGCGAGACAGGAGGAACCGTGGCGGTTGTCGCCGGCGTGACCGCTCATCCGGGAGAGGACGCGCTGAAGGCCTTCGGCGCCGCCGCCGCATCGTCGGGCTCCGTCGGCCTGTTCCATATCGCCGGGATCACGCCGGAGGCTCCGGACGTCGGGACGGCGCTGGGGGGCGAGCCGCCCGAGGCCGTCATCGCCGTGACGCCCGCCATGGCCGCGCGGGCGCAGGCCGATCTTTCCACCGCCGCGGGAGCGGACCGCATCGATGCCGTGGCGATCGGCAGTCCGCATCTGTCGCTGGCCGAATTCGCCGCGCTGGAGCGGCTGACCGCCGGCCGGCGAATGGCGGTTCCTGTCTATGCCTGCACCGGCCGCCACGTTCTGGCGCGCCTGGAAGCCGAAGGGCGTCGCGCCGTGCTGGAAGGCCTGGGCGTGGTGCTGGTGGTCGACACCTGCGTGGTGGTCACGCCGATCATGGCCGAACTGGCAGGCGGTGTCCTGATGACCAACTCCGGAAAATTCGCCCACTACGCCCCCGGCAACACCGGCTACGGCGTGGTCTACGGCTCGCTCGCCGACTGCGTTGAAAGCGCGGTCGCTGGCCGGCCCGTCTTCGCGGCCGTCGCATGAAGGCCGATATCCTGGTTCCCGGCGAAGGCGGGGAGGGCGAGGCGCTGGTCCTGTCGGCGCCGATCAGTTTCTGGGGCGGCGTCGATCCCGCCAGCGGCCGCATCGCCGACGTCCGGCATCCGCAGAGCGGCGAGTGCGTGGCCGGCAAGGTGCTCTTCCTGCCCGGCACGATCGGCTCGTCCTCCGCCTCGGCGGTGCTGCTGGAACTTGTCCACGCCGGCCGCGCGCCGGCGGCGATCGTCATGCACGAACCGGACGCCATCCTGCTGCTGGGGCTGATCGTGGCGCGCGAAATGGGTTGGCCGGTGCCGGTGGCCGTGAGGCTCGACAGCGCCCGTTTTGGGGATTTCCGGTCGCGCGTTGTCACGGTTTCGCAGGACGGCTCGATCACCCATTCATGAGGGGTGCGCGATCGTCGTGAACGGCCGCTCTTTCCACCTCTAAAATGCCTGAAAAACTTGGAAAATCGGCCTTCGCAGCCTATATTCGGGGGATAGAAAATCCGTCGAATCGCAGCCCGCTCTCCTTGGGTCTCGGACGGCACTTCGAAGAAAGCAATAAATGAGCGCAGATCCGTTGATCCAGCCCCCGGCGGGCTCCGAGTACGGCGCCGATTCCATCAAGGTTCTCAAGGGCCTGGATGCCGTGCGCAAGCGGCCGGGCATGTATATCGGCGACACCGACGACGGCTCCGGCCTCCACCACATGGTCTACGAGGTGGTCGACAACGCCATCGACGAAGCATTGGCCGGCCATGCCGACCTGGTGTCGGTCACGCTCAACCCCGACGGTTCCTGCACCGTGGTGGACAACGGTCGCGGCATTCCCACCGACATGCACGAGGAGGGGGTCTCCGCTGCCGAAGTGATCATGACGCAGCTGCACGCGGGGGGGAAGTTCGACCAGAATTCCTACAAGGTCTCAGGCGGCCTGCACGGCGTCGGCGTGTCGGTGGTCAACGCCCTGTCGGCTTGGTTGAGGCTGAAAATCCGCCGCGACGGCAAGATCTTCGAGATGGGCTTCACCCATGGCGATGCGGATGCCCCTCTTAAGCAGACGGGCAGCTATGTCCCGCAGAAGCTGCCGGGAACCTACGAGGGCCGCAGCGGCAGCGAGATCAGCTTCTTTCCGTCCGCCGAAACATTCAGCATGATCGAGTTCGACTACGGCACGCTGGAGCACAGGCTGCGCGAACTCGCCTTCCTCAATTCCGGCGTCCGCATCGTGCTCACCGACGCGCGCCACGCCGACGTCAAGCGCCAGGAACTGCATTACGACGGCGGTCTGGAGGAGTTCGTTCGCTATCTCGACCGCGCCAAGAAGCCGTTGATCGATACGCCCGTCGCCATCCGGGCCGAGCGCGACGGCATTGCCGTCGAGGTGGCCATGTGGTGGAACGACAGCTACCACGAGAACGTGCTGGCCTTCACCAACAACATTCCCCAGCGCGACGGCGGCACACATCTCGCCGGCTTTCGTGGCGCGCTCACCCGTCAGGTCACCGGCTACGGCGAAAGCTCTGGCCTCACCAAGAAGGAAAAGGTCGCGCTGACCGGCGATGACTGCCGCGAGGGGCTGACCGCCGTCCTTTCGGTCAAGGTGCCCGACCCGAAATTTTCTTCCCAGACCAAGGACAAGCTGGTGTCTTCGGAGGTGCGGCCGGTGGTCGAAGGCCTCGTCAACGAGGCGCTCGGCACCTGGCTGGAGGAGCATCCGGCCGAAGCCAAGATCGTCGTCGAGAAGGTCATCCAGGCGGCTGCCGCCCGTGAGGCCGCCCGCAAGGCCCGCGATATCACGCGCAAGAGCACGCTAGGCATCACGTCTCTGCCCGGCAAGCTGGCGGACTGCCAGGAGCGGGATCCGGCCAAGTCCGAACTGTTCATCGTCGAGGGCGACTCCGCCGGCGGTTCCGCCAAGGGTGGCCGATCGCGGCAGAACCAGGCGATCCTGCCCTTGCGCGGCAAGATCCTGAACGTCGAGCGTGCTCGCTTCGACCGTATGCTCAGTTCCGAAATGATCGGCACCATGATCACGGCGCTCGGCACCGGCATCGGCAAGGACGAGTTCAACGCCGACAAGCTGCGCTATCACAAGATCATCATCATGACGGACGCCGACGTCGACGGCGCCCACATCCGTACGTTGCTGCTGACCTTCTTTTTCCGCCAGATGCCGGAGCTGATCGAGCGCGGCCACCTCTTCATCGCGCAGCCGCCCCTTTACAAGGTCGCGCGCGGCAAGAGCGCGCAATATGTGAAGGACGAAGCGGCGTTCGAGGATTACCTCATCGACACGGGCCTCGACGATACGACGCTTTCGCTGGCCTCCGGCGAGGTAAGGGCCGGCGCCGATCTGCGCGCGGCCGTGCAGGATGCGCGCGCCCTGCGCCAGCTCGTTCAGGGCTTGCATTCGCGCTATTCGCGCGCCGTGGTGGAGCAGGCGGCCATTGCCGGCGCGCTGCGTCCCGATATCTTCGACGATTTGGGACGCGCCAACGAGATGGCAGCGCAGATCGCCCGCCGGCTGGACGCCATCGCCGAGGATACCGAGCGCGGCTGGAGCGGCCGCATTAATCCTTCCAACGAGGGGCCCGGGGGTTACGTGTTCGAGCGCACGGTGCGCAGCGTCAAGGAAGTGGCCATGCTGGACATGGCGCTGATCAATTCGGCCGACGCGCGCGCCATCGACCGCTACGCGGCCCGGCTGGGCGAGATTTATGCGCAGCCGCCGGTGCTTCGCCGCAAGGACGAGGCGCAGGCGATCTCGGGTCCGCTGCATCTGCTGGAGGCCGTCTTCGACGTCGGCCGCAAGGGGCTGTCCGTCCAGCGCTACAAGGGCCTGGGCGAGATGAACGCTGAGCAGCTCTGGGAGACCACGCTCGACCCGAACGTGCGTTCGCTGCTGCAGGTCAAGGTCAACGACGCCACCGACGCCGACAGCCTGTTCGCACGGCTGATGGGCGACGATGTCGAGCCGCGCCGCGACTTCATCCAGGAAAACGCGCTCAACGTCGCCAATCTCGACGTCTAGCGCGGCACCCTCGCCCTCTCCCCCTTGAGGGGAGGGGTTAGGGGTGGGGTGAACTTTAGGCGCCCATTTGCACAACGGGCACCGGCACCATATCTCTAGGTCCGAAAGCCCGAGTGCAGGCCCGATCTGCCGACCGAGATGATCCGTTTCCTGTTCCGCACCATCGCCACCGTTCTGCTTGCCGTCGCGGTCATCATGGCGGTGCTGGACACCACGCGCACGGTCGCGGCCTCGCGGCTCGTTCTCACGCCGCTGTCGTCCAGTTGGGAAAGCGTTTCACCCGACAGCCTGGAGGCGGCGCGGGGATTCGTCGAAGGGTCGCTTGGATCGCAGGTCTGGCAGATGCTCGCCGGTTACGTGCTGGCCTTGCCGGGCTTCGTCGTGTTCCTGGCGCTCGCATTCCTGTTCTACGCGGCTGGCCGGCGACCACAGCGCCGCGGCCCCCGTTTCGCCGCAGAGGTATGACCGGCCGTCCGCCGGTCCACGAAGGGAGAAATCGATGTTCTTTCTGAGCGACATGCTGAACAAGAAGCTGCACCTGCCCAAGCCGGGTGAGGCGCTGCCCGGGCGCGATCGCCCGATCCCGACCGCGACCACGCACCATGTCTCCGGCCATCCTCTCAAGGGACCCTATCCAGAAGGCTTGGAAATGGCGATGTTCGGCATGGGCTGCTTCTGGGGCGCCGAGCGCCTCTTCTGGCAGATGCCCGGCGTCTGGGTGACGGCGGTTGGTTTCGCCGGCGGCGTGACACCGAACCCGACCTATCAGGAGACGTGCACGGGCCTGACCGGGCACACCGAGGTCGTGCTCGTCGTGTTCGACCCGAAGATCGTTTCCTATTCCGAACTGCTGAAGCTGTTCTGGGAGGAGCACGATCCCACCCAGGGCATGCGCCAGGGAAACGACGTGGGCACCACCTATCGCTCGGCCATCTACACCTTCGGCGAGGAGCAGCAGCGCCAGGCTGTCGCCTCGCGCGACGCCTATCAGGCCGCGCTCAACGCCGTGTCAGGCAGCCGCATCACGACCGAAATAGCGCCTGCGCCGGAATTCTACTTCGCCGAGGCCGATCACCAGCAATATCTGTCCAAGAACCCTTACGGATATTGCGGCCTGAAGGGCACCGGCGTCAGCTGTCCGATCCCGGCTGCCGCGGCCTGACCGCTTCGACTGCGCGTCGAAGTTTTTCCAAACGGTCGAAATTCCGCGTGAATTTTGCCTGAGGGCATGCAAGATTGGCGCATGAGCGGGGCGAAACGAGCCTCGCCATGCGCCCCGATCCGCCCGGGTGGCCGGCTCGCAGGCGCCGCGAAAGAAGAAACCGACAGGGTGTGGATCACATGAAACGTTTTGTTCTTGGCCTGCTGGCTGCCACCGCCATGAGCGCGTCGGCCTTCGCCGCCGATATCCAGCCGGCGCTGCTTTATGACCTGGGCGGCAAGTTCGACAAGTCCTTCAACGAGGCGGCCTTCAACGGCGCCGAGAAGTTCAAGGCGGAGACCGGCGTCGCCTATGTGGAGTTCGAGGTTTCCAACGCCTCGCAGCGCGAGCAGGCGTTGCGCCATTTCGCCGAACAGGGCCGCAACCCTATCGTGATGACGGGTTTCTCCTGGGCTGAGGCGCTCGACAAGGTCGCCACCGACTATCCGGACCTCAACTTCGCGATTGTCGACATGGTGGTCGACAAGCCGAACATCCGCTCGATCGTGTTCAAGGAGCAGGAAGGCTCCTACCTCGTCGGCGTGCTGGCCGGCATGGCTTCGACCTCCAAGAAGGTCGGCTTCGTCGGCGGCATGGACATTCCGCTCATCCGCCGCTTCGGCTGCGGCTATGTCGGCGGCGCCAAGGCCGGCGGCGCGACCGAGGTCATCCAGAACATGACCGGCGACACGCCGGCCGCCTGGAACGACCCGACCAAGGGTGGTGAAATCACCAAGACGCAGATCGACCAGGGCGCGGATGTCGTCTACGCGGCGGCGGGCGGCACGGGCGTCGGCGTGCTGCAGGCTGCTGCTGATGCCGGAAAGCTCGGCATCGGCGTCGATAGCAACCAGAACGGCCTGCAGCCCGGCAAGGTGCTCACCTCGATGCTGAAGCGCGTCGACACGGCCGTCTACAACGCCTTCACCGATGCCAAGAACGGCTCGTTCAAGGCCGGCATCAACAATCTCGGCCTCAAGGAAGGCGGCGTCGACTGGGCGCTGGACGACAACAACAAGGCGCTGATCACGCCCGAGATGCAGGCCGCCGTCGATAAGGCCAAGGCCGACATTATCGCCGGCACGATCGAAGTCCACGATTACATGTCGGACGACGCCTGCCCGTACTGATCTTCCGGTACTGTCCGGAAATTGCGAGCCGCCGGGCGAAAGCCCGGCGGTTTTGCTTTTTGGGAATAGTGCCGCGCCGATACGTAATAGGCCGCGTTTCTTCGAACCCCCCTCTGTCCGGCAGGACAAAGGGGGGTGCGAAGGAACGCCGCCGTTGCAGTTGTTCGGAAGGCGGCTCGAACGGCCGGCCCGCAGCTACGCCGCCCGTGCGCCCACCCACACGCCCTTCACCTCGAGCGCGTCCGACAGATGCACGAAGTCGGCCGCCGCGCCTGCGCCTAACCGGCCGAGACGCGTCTGCTGGCCCACCGCCTGCGCCGGGTAGAGCGA
>JAEUMA010000100.1 GCA_016793565.1 Rhizobiaceae bacterium | reverse complement strand
AGATCGAAGACGTCGTCGCGCTCGACGCCACCTTCGGCGCAGACCTTGTCGATCAGTCCGTTGACGGCTTCGCGCACCGCCTTGGTCATCGCCTCGCGCCCGTCGGGATTCATCATCACGTAGGAGACGCGGCTCATCAGGTCTTCGCCGAAGCGGATCTGCGGGTTCGACGTGCCGGACGAGGCGACGATGCGGCCGGACAGCAGCGAGACGAGGTGCATGGCGATGGTCGTCGAGCCGATATCGCAGGCGATGCCGTAGGCCTCGTTCTTGAGGCCGGGATAGAGGCCGACGATGAAGGGGCGCGAGCTGTCCATGTCGCGGTGGATGGCGGCGGTGACGCCCCAGTTGCCCTTGCGCAGGATCGACTGGACCTGCGGGATGAGGTGCGGGGCGATGAGGAGGTCCTTCCAGCCCCAGTCCTTCTCCAGCATCACCTTGAGGCGGTCGAGATCGCCGAGCGGCTTGTGCATGTCGGGCTCGTCCACCTCGACATAGCAGAGCTGGACGGCGGCGTTGCGCTCGATGACGCGGTCGGTCGCGGCCTTGCGCACGACCTGCGCGTTGACGACCGTGTCCTGCGGCACGTCGATGACGAGATCGCCGAGGATGGTGGCCGAGCACGACAGGCGCCGTCCTTCGGGCAGGCCGCGCACGCGGTCGTAGCGGTCTTCCTTGGCGCCACGCGGCGAAATATGGTCGAGGGAGGAGACGATCTTGTGCTTGGCGAAATTGCCTTCCTGCACCTCGATCTGGCAACGCCCGCAAGTCGCGCGCCCGCCGCACACGCTTTCCACATAGACGCCGAGTTGGCGCGCGGCATCAAGCACCGGCGTGCCGAGCGGAAAGCGCCCGCGCTTGCCGGAAGGCATGAACAGGACGAGGGGATCAGTGGGAGAGGCGTTCATGCTGATACACTGGAGTTAGGCGCGAAGGAATACGATCTATCCGGCCATCGCAACCAGCTTATCCCCGCGCCATCCGCGCTTCGCGGCCGCCGCGGCGCCGGCCGCCCGCTCCGCCCTCAGCGGCGGCTCCCGGCGCTACGACCGGCACCGGCGGCGGCGCGGCGTGTTCGCCCGGCTTGAAGTCCTTGTAGGTCTTGATCCAGGTCATGCAGTCCTTGTCGGTGCCGGCCAGAACGTTGGCGCCACGCACGGCCTCCATTTCCTGCGGGCGGCAGGGATTCATGATCGCGGACGTCATGCCGGCGCCGATCACCATGGGGATGAAGGCGGCGTTGATGCCGTGGCGATGCGGCAGACCGAAGGAGATGTTGGACAGGCCGCAGGTCGTGTTGACCTTCAGTTCGTTGCGCAGCCGGTAGAGCAGTTGGAAAACCTGCCGACCGGCATCACCCAGCGCGCCGATCGGCATGACCAGCGGGTCGACGACGACGTCCTCCGGCTTGATGCCGTGGTCCATGGCGCGCTCGACGATCTTCTTGGCGACGGCGAAGCGGACATCCGGATCCATGGAGATGCCGGTCTCGTCGTTGGAGATCGCGACGACCGGCACATCGTATTTCTTCACGAGCGGCAGGATGGCTTCGAGCTTTTCCTCCTCGCCGGTGACGGAGTTGACCAGCGGGCGGCCCTTGGCGACCTTCAGGCCGGCCTCGATGGCGGCGGTAACGGAACTGTCGATCGACAGCGGCAGGTCGACGAGCCCCTGCACGATCTCCAGTGTCTGCACCAGCAGGCCCGGCTCGGTCGCGTTGGGGTCGACGGCAGTGACGCCGGCGTTGACGTCGAGCATCGTGGCGCCGGCCTGCGCCTGCTCGATGGCGTCCTTGATCACGGTCTCGAAATTGCCCGCCTGCATCTCGGCCGCCAGCTTCTTGCGGCCGGTCGGATTGATCCGCTCGCCGATGACGCAGAAGGGCTGGTCAAAGCCGATGACGATTTCCCGGGTCGCCGAGGCGACGATCGTGCGAGTCATGAATATCTCCGTCGCAATGTCTTGGATCGTTGGCAGTCGTTCGTTCCAGCGGCAGGCAGAGGCGTCTTAATGCGCCGTCTTGACCATGTCGACCTGGGTTTCAGTCGTGTCGTCGCGCAGGATGCGCTCCAGGCGGTCGGCCACCAGCCGGTCGTCGGCGCGCGGCTCGCGCTTCCATGGCCGGCGGCCTTTCAAAACGCCCGATTCGTCAACGATCTCGGCGACGTACTCTTCCTGGCGATAGGCCATCACATGAATGCCTGACACGCCCGGAATCTCCTTCACCTCGTTGATGATGTCGATGCAGAGCTGCTTGCCTTCCTTCTTCTGGTCCTGCGCGCCTTCCAGGCGCTTGATCACGGCGTCGGGGATGTGGATTCCCGGCACGTTGGAGCGGATCCACTTGGCCGTCTTGGCCGAGGCCAGCGGGCCGACGCCGACGAGGATGAAGACTTTTTCGGTGAAGCCGAGGTCGCGCGCCTTGTCCATGAAGGTTCTCAGCATCGGCACGTCGAAGCAGTACTGGCTCTGCACGAACTGCGCGCCGGCGGCGATCTTCTTGCCGAGATGGATCGGGCGGAAATCATAGGGCGGCGCGAACGGGTTGATCGCCGCGCCGAGGAAGAGCTGCGGCGGCGTGGTCAGCTTGCGACCGGACAGGAACTTGCCGTTGTCGCGCATGATGCGGATCGTTTCCAGCAGCGAAGTGGAATCGAGATCGAAGACCGGCTTTGCTCCGGGCTGGTCGCCGGCCTGCACGCCGTCGCCGGTAAGGCACAGGATGTTGGCGACGCCCATGGCCGCGCCGCCCAGCACGTCGCCCTGGATGGCGATGCGGTTCTTGTCGCGGCAGGCGATCTGCATGACAGGCGCATAACCCATGCGGGTCAGGAGAGCGCAGATGCCGACGGACGACATGTGGCAGTTGGCGCCGGACGCGTCTACCGCGTTGATGGCGTCGACCCAGCCGTCGAAGACTTTCGCGCGGTTGTAGACGTCTTCCGGATCTGCGCTGTCTGGCGGGTTGAGTTCTGTCGTGACGGCGAACTCGCCGCGCCGCAGCACGCGCTCAAGGCGACCGCGCGACGTATGTCCGGGCAGCGGCTCCAGAGGAAGATGCGGCCCTTCGGGATTCTCGTCGCGCTGATGGGTGTAGGAAGCGATCATCCCTGCGCTCCCGGCTCGGCTGCTTCCCGGGCAGCCGCCGCTTGCGCCGTCACCCGCAGCCAGGCGGAGGTCTCGCGCAGAGACTGATCGACCGGCTTCTGCACTGCGAGGATTGCGTCGCCCTTGACCATGTTGCGCGAGCCTTCCCAGGCTTTCACCCAAACGCAGGGCATATCGGGCTCGACCTCGCAGTTGCCGTTGGCGCGCACGCCGCCGCAAGGGCCGTTGCGCAACTGCTTCGGGCAGTTCATCGGGCAGGACATGCCTGTCGAGGACAGGACGCACTGGCCGCACATGCGGCAGTCGAACATGAAGCCCTTGACCTGCCGCTCCACGAACTTCACCGGGGCCTCGATATTGCCGTAGCCGATCGACTTCCACAACGGATGCAGTTTCAGGAAAACATCGGCGAAACGGGCGTAGAACCATTCCAGCGAGCGGCTGTGCCGGATCGACCATAGCCGGACGGCGAAGGAGCGCTGAACGCGCCGCTGTGGGGAGACGTCGGCCGGCTTGTAGTCGCTCTTCGGCGCCGTCTTCTTGACGATGGTCGCCTGGGTGACGCCGCCCGTAGCGGCCGGCGGGATCACCTCGCCGGCGGAACTCGCAGGCCCCTTGGCCGTGGTGCTTGTCGGCTGGGTATCATTCATTTTCCTTGCCGCCTGATTTGGCGAGAGCCACCAGGCGCTCGCGCGTGTATTCGGCATCGAGGGCCGCGGCCGCCTTGTCGGCCTCCGCTTCGAGATCGTCGCCGACGCTGACGGGATCGGCCTTGCGCCATTCCGCCAGATAGGCATCGGTTTCGGCCGCGCCGGAACGCATCGCCGCCATGTCGATCGCCTCGGTGAAGCGTAGCGGCAGTTCGCGCTTGGCGTTCTGGCGCCCGCGCTTGACGATCACCTGGGCAGGGATATCGCGCCAGTAGACGACGACCAGATCGGCCATGAAACTCTCGCTGTATTCGTTGAACCAGATTTGCCGGAAGCGTCGGGCTGCCGCTTCTCATCCGACGACGCGCGGGCATTCAAAAGCGACGTCGGTCGATGTCGCAAAAAGAAAAGACGCAGCGCCTACCAGACGCCCTTGAACAGGCCGTTCCAGAGGTATGTCCAGATCGGGGGATGGTACCACTGCCGCGAGGGCAGGATGCTCGCGGGCTGCGGCTTCAGCTCCCCGGCGAGACCGTCGCGCACAGCCTGAACGCAGATGCCCCGGCAGATCGATGCCAGCCTCAGCGCATACAGGCCGAGATTGTCGCCGCGCTCCGGCTTGCCGCGCTGCTGATAGAGCACCGCGCCCGTGTCGACGCCCGCATCGACAAGATGCACCGTGCCGCCGAAATTGCCGGCATCGCCGGTGGCCAGCGCCCAGTAGCCGCCATTCATGCCGCGATATTGCGGCGTTATGCCGGCGTGGTAGTTGACGACCGGACAGGGCATTGCCGCCAGCGTGCCGCGGCTCAGCATGCGGCAGCCGGCGAGCAGCACGATCTTCGGCGCCAGGCGCGAGACGGCCTCCAGCGCTTCCTTCGCGTTGGCGTTCGGCACATGCACGATGGCCTGGCCGGGGCGCGGGACCGTCTCCAGCGCGTTCTGCGCGGCGATGGCGCCGGCGCGCGACGCCTGTGCCTTCTTTCCGAGGCGCGTCAGAACCATGGTGGCCAGCTGGCCGGTCGCGGACACGACGCCCTGCAGCCTCATCCGGCGCTTGATCAGCACCGATTTCGGCTCCGGCTCCTCCTGGATCACCGTTACGGGCCCGACCGCGTCGTTCAACGCGTTGACGATCGCCCAGATGTGAGGACCACCTTCCGTCACCACGACCACAGGCGCTGGCACAGCCCGCTGGCTCATCGCACCGCCCTCAATGCATTATCCAGCCCCAGACGGCCTGGGTCGCCAGGCCGGCCGCCGCGCCAACGAAGACGATCAGCGCTAGCGCCGCGACGCCGACGAAGGTGCCGATCGCGAAGAGCAGGCCGTCCCGCTCCGACAAAGCAAGGCCGAGAAGGGTGGTTGAAACCGCCGGAAGCCAGTTTCCGAGCGGAATGGGGAGCGTGATGGTGATCGCCATGATCAGCGCGAGCAGGCCGATGACGCGGTCGCCCTGCCGGCGCCAGAACGGCCAATACCGGGGACGGATCAGTCGCTCCAGCCGCTGCAGCCGGGGAATGATCCATTCCATGACGCGGCGGAACTGATCGGCGCTCAGCGAGCGCTCGCGGATCAGTTTCGGCAGCCAGGCCTGCTTCTTTCCGTAGACCATCTGCGCGGCGACGATCACCAGGGGAGCCCCGAACAGGGCTGAGGCGCCGGGGGGCAAGGGAATCATGTTGATGGCCCCGAACAGGACCAGAAGCGCCGCGAAGCTGCGGTTTCCCAGGAAGTCGCGGATGTAGCCGATCGAGATGGGCCCGTTGGCGTCCTCGGACAGCCTAGAGAAGACCTCCGAAAGGCGGCGAGCGCGGCGGCGACGCGGTTTGGCGTCGATCTGCCCCTCGTCGAATCCTTTCATTTCGCCTCTCATGCCGCCCAGTTCACCCCAGAATTCTGCAGTCGCTTCGCCCCCGAAGCACGCGCATCTTCGTCGCGCCGGGTTAATCCTTGATGACAAGGGCTCAATTCCGGCAGCTTTGCGGCCACAGCTTGTCGGCCTGCGTCTTCCATATCAGCGCTTCAGTTCCAGAATGTCGAGCTTCGATTCGAATCTGGGCGCCGGAAAGTCGATACGCCAGCTTTTCGGGCCCGTTCGGAAGGCGTAGCCCACTTGGTCGC
>JAEUMA010000065.1 GCA_016793565.1 Rhizobiaceae bacterium | reverse complement strand
GGGGGGGCGGAGCGGGGTGAGTACACCCGCGCCCCCCCGGGGGGGGGGCCGGGCGGGAAGCGGGGCCCGGGTTCGGTGGCGTTGGTGGTTGCGGCCCGAAAGGGGGCGGCCGCCCCGGTGACGCTGCTCTCCTGCGACAACATTCCCCACAACGGCCACATCCTGCGCAATGTGGTGTCGCGTTTCGCCGAGGCTAGCGATCGCGGCCTCGCGGACTGGATCGAGGCTTATGTGCGGTTTCCGTCGACCATGGTCGACCGCATCGTGCCGGCCACGCGTCCGGAGGACATCGCCCGGGTCGAGAAGCAGTGCGGCTATCGCGACGAAGGTACGGTCGTCGGCGAACCGTTCCGACAGTGGGTCATCGAGGATGACTTCAACCGGCCGCGGCCGCGCTGGGACGCAGCCGGAGCCGAATTCGTCGGCGACGTGGAGCCCTACGAATTCGTCAAGATGCGCGTGCTCAACGCCTGCCAGTCGGCACTCTCCTATCTCGGCGCACTGTCGTGCCTCGCGACCAGCTATGACGACGTCTGCGATCCGCGGCTCAAGGCCTTCGCCGAAAAGATGATCCTGGCAGAGACAGCGGCCGTGCTGCCGTCGCTGCCCAGCATGGAGGTCAACGCCTATACGCGGCTCACCTTCCAGCGCTTGGGTAATCCGGCGATCCGCCACGCCAACCACCAGATCGCGACGGACGGCTCCCAGAAGATCAATCAGCGCATCCTGCAGCCATTGCGCGACCGCCGTGCGCTGGCGCTGGAGTCGCCGCTGCTGGAGACGGCGGTGGCCGCCTGGGCGGTCTATCTCGCGCGCTCGCAGCCAGCATTCGGCTCGGCCTGGAAAGCCGAGGATCCGCTGATGCCCTTCGTGGCGGACGCCGCCCGCGACAGCGGCAGTGCGATCGAGCCCTTTACGCGTATACTGGTCAGCAACCGCGCGATTTTCGGCGACACGCTGTCGAGCGACGGCGCGTTCGCGGCGCGCATCGCCGGCATTGCGGCCGCGCTGCTGAAGGACGGGGTGGCCACGACGCTGGCGCAGGTCACCGCATAGAAGGGAAACGCGCTTGAGCGAGGACACCGGCACCACGCGGGACTATGGCGAGTTCGTCGCCGGCCTCATCGCGCGCCAGCCGAGCCTCAGCCGCCGGCTGCAGCAGGTTGCTCAGTACTTGCTCAACAACCCCGAGGACGCTGCCATCTTCACCATCGTGGAGATCGCCCGCCGGGCGGGCGTTCCGCCGTCGGCCATCACTCGCTTCGCCAAGGAACTCGGCTTCGACGGCTTCGCCGGCCTGCAGTCGGTCTTCAAGCAGCGGCTTCTCGGGCCGCGCATGCCGTATTCGGAGCGCCTGACGGCGGTGAAGCGGCAAGGTCCGAGCGCTGTGGCCGACCCGAAGGATCCGCACCAGGTCGCCGATCTCTTCATCCAGGCCGCCATCGACGCGCTGCTGCGGCTGCGCGAGGACGTCGCCGACGCGGCGCTGGTGCCGTTCGTTTCCGCGTTGCAGAAGGCGAAGGCGATCCACATTGCGGCCGCCCGCGGCGCCTTCGGCGTCGGCAGCTACACCTATTACGGGCTTTCGCGCATCGGCAAGCGCGCGTTCCTGCTCGACAATCTGGGCTCCATGCGCGCCGAGCAGCTGAAGGCGATGGATGCCGGCGACGCGCTGCTGGTCATCACCTTCGACGACTATACGCCGGAGACGGTCGAGCTGGCGCGAACGGCGCATGCCGACGGCCGCACGGTGCTCGCCATCACCGACAACGAGCTCAGCCCGGTGGCCGGCATCGCCTCGCATGTCCTCTACGTGAAGGAAGCGCGGCTCGGCCATTTCCGCAGCCAGGTGCCGGCGATGGTTCTGTGCCAGACGCTGGTGATGAGCCTCGGCTACCGGACACCGGCCGTGAAAACCACTTCGACAGCAAAACCACGCAAGCCTGCGTGAGCCGTCAGCGGTCTTCGATGATGCGCAGATAGGCGGCGGTGACCAGCAGCACGATCGCCCCGAACAGGATGCGGCGCGCGCCCTCCGGCATCTGCAGGATCGTAAGCAAGGTGGTCAGCACGGCGAGGATGAGCGCGCCGAGGATGGTGCCGGTGTAGCCGCCCCGGCCGCCGAAGATCGAGGTGCCGCCGATCACCGCGGCAGCGACCGAGGGCAGCACCAGCGGTTCGGCGAGCGAAAGCGACGGCGCCTTGATCAGGCCTATATAGAGAAGCCCCATAATGCCGGCGAGAACGCTGGAGAAGATGTAGAGCGCCAGGATCACCTGCCAGTACTTGACGCCGGCCAGCCGCGTGGCGCGCTCGTTGTCGCCGACCGCGTAGAGCAGCCGGCCGAAGCCGGTGCGGCGCTGGATGAAGATCAGCAGGGCGGCCACCGGTATGAAGAGCAACAGCGCGTTCGGAAAACCCCAGGTCAGGCCGGTGCCGAGCCAGGTAAGGAACTCCGGCACCTTGGCGCCGGAGGCGATGACCGTGCGCTGGTAGACCTGCAGGCAGCCGACGCCGATCAGGCTGGTGCCGAGCGTCATGATGAGCGGGTGCACACGGAAGACGCCCACGCCGATGCCGTTGGCGAAGCCGATCAGCAGCGCCGGAATGAGCGCGAGCGCCATCGCCACCGCCGGAGGATTGTCGACGCCCTGCGTGGCGACGATGAAGGCGGCCATGGTCGCGACCGTGCCGACGGACAGGTCGATGCCGCCGGTCAGCATGGTCATCGTCTGGCAGCCGGCGAGCAACGCCAGCGGAATGGCGAACTTGACCGTGTTGGCGATCCAGCGCTGGTTGACGATGCCGGGCTGCAGGATATGCAGCACCAGCACGAGAAGCAGCAAAAGCACGACCAGCGGCACCAGCGGGTAGTCGCTCATGAAGCGGCGGATACGGCGACCGGCCGGCACGGATGCGGGTGCGCTGGCGCTGATGCTCATGACGCGCGGCTCCGGATGGTGACGTAGGCGCCGAACATCACCACGGCGACCATGATCGAGCCTTCCACGATGGCGGTGACGTTGGGATCGATGGCGAGCAGCGTCAGGTCCGTGCGCACCAGCCTCAGCACGAAGACGGCGATGATCGGCCCGAGCAGGCCGCCTCTGCCGCCGCCGAGCGCGACGCCGCCCAGCACCACCGCCGCCACGCTGGCGAGCAGATAGGGCCCGGGGATGGGCGCGCCGATGCCGGTGCTCATGGTGAGCGACAATCCACCCATCGCAGCAAAGAGACCGGCGATCGCGTAGGCGAGGATCTTGGTGCGGGCAACGGGAACGCCCGAACGAAACGCCGCGAGCTCGCTCGAACCGATCGCGTAGATCGACAGGCCGAGCCGCGAGCGCTTGAGCGGGATCCAGACGGCGCAGAGAAGCACGACCAGCAGGAGTAGCGCTTTCGGAAACCAGGCGGTCACGGCATCCGGCAAGCCGGGGATCGGCACGGTGCCAATGATGAGGCCCTTCAGCCATTCGGCGACGCCGCCGCCCGGCGCGTCGAGCACCAGGAGGGCCGCGCCTTGCAGGATGAAGAGCGTGGCCAGCGTCACCACGATATCCGGCACACGCGTCACCACGATCAGGATGCCGTTGACGGCCCCCAGCACGAAGCCCAGCGCCAGCACGAGAGGCACCACGAAGATGGCATATTCCTCGCTGGCGCCCGCCATCATCGAGGCCGCCGTGACGCTGGTGAACGCCATCATGGCGGCGACCGAAAGGTCGATACCGCCGGCGATCACCACCACGGTTTGCGCCGCTACGGCGAAGGCATAGGGCAGCACGGCACGCACCAGAGAGCCGAAATCGCCGGCGCCGTAGCCCGGCTGGATGATGCGGGTGGCGACGAAAAGAACCACGAATAGCGCGGAGAGCCCGACGACCCAGCCGTGGCGGCGCAGGAAACGGCTCATGGCGCGGCCTCGCCCTGCTGAGCACCACCCGTCGGGATGCCGGGTTCCGCCCCGGTTTCGCGAGGAAGCCCGTAGGCCGCTCGCGTCAGCGCCGGTTCGTCGGCGATCTCGACGGGCAGGATGTCGACCACCTTGCCGCCGAAGATGACGATCGCACGGTCGCAGACGAGCTGAATTTCCTCCAGTTCGGAGGTGTAGAACAAGATCGACTTGCCCTGGTCGGCCAGTTCGCGCAGCAGCTTGTAGATCTCGCGCTTGGTCCGCACGTCGATGCCGCGGGTCGGATCGAAGCACAGGATGGTGCGCGCGTCCGCCGCGATCCACCGCGCGATCGTCACCTTCTGTTGGTTGCCGCCCGAAAGGCGCTGCACCTCGCGCTGAGCGCGCGTGTCGATCTGCAGCCGCTCGATCGCCGCCTGCACCTTGGCGCCCTCGCGGCGCCGGTTGATCGGCCCCCAGCTGGCGAAGGCGGCGGAGAAGGGCAGCGCGATGTTCTCGCGCACCGACTGTTTCATCGCCAGCGCCTCGGACCGGTCGCCGGGCACATAGGCAATGCCTTCGCGCACCGCGTCGACGGGATGGGCGAAGCGCGCCGCGCGGCCGTCCACTTCAATCGTGCCGGCGGCCGGACGCGTGGAACCCGCGAGCGCGGCGAACAGCTCGTCCTGACCCTGGCCTTCGAGGGCCACGACGCCGGCGACCTCGCCATTGCGCAGATCAAAGGAAACGTCCTGCAGCTTGGTGCCGACGCGAAGATTGCGCACCGCGATGCGCGTATCACCCTGAGCCCGCGCGGCGGTTTCGCCGGCGTCGCGACGGGTGCGCCGCGCCTTCTCGATCTTGGCGCCCAGCATCAGCTCCACAATGCGTTCCTCGACGCCCGGAGCGATATCGACAACGCCGACGGTCTCGCCGTCGCGCAGGACCGTTGCGCGGTCGCAGAGGGCCGCGATCTCGACGAAACGGTGGGAGATGAAGATCACGGAGCGGCCCGTCTGGCTCTGCCGCTTGACCACGTCGATGACGCGCTCGGCCAGATTGGCGGGGAGTGCTGCCGTCATCTCGTCGAGCAGCATGACGTCGGGTGCGATCGCCAGAGCGCGGGCGAGGTCGAGCACGCGCTGGATGGCCAGCGGGACGTCGCGCGCGAGGTCGCGCAGGTCGAGGTCGGGCACCCCCAGTTCGCGCACCCATTCGCGGAACGGCTCCACGGGCGTTTGCGTGAGGCGCAGGTTGGAGATGACGTCGAGGTCGGGGATCAGCGACGGCTCCTGATAGACCGACACCAGGCCCGACCTGCGCGCATCGGCCGGTGTGCGCGCCACATAGGGCCTGCCACGCACAGTGATGCGGCCGCCGTCGTTTCTGATCGCGCCGGTGAGAATCTTCACGAGGGTGGATTTGCCGGCCCCGTTGGCGCCCATCAGCGCGTGAACCTCGCCCGGCAGCAGCGTGAGCGACGCGTTCTTCAACGCCGCGACGGCGCCGTAGTTCTTCGCCACGCCGGTGGCTTCGAGAAGCGGGGCAGTCGTCATTCCGTCCCTTCGGCAAGAAGCGGGGACGGCAGGCACCCGGCCCGTCGTCCCCGCCCGCAGTTCACTTCAAGGATCTTACTCGCCAGGCCCCTTGCAGGCCACGATCTGGTCCTTGGTGTAGGTCGTCCATTCGGGGATGGAGATCGACACTGGCCATTCCGGGGACAGCGACGGATCGGCGGCGGCCTTGAGCTGCGCCTTGCCGGCGTCAGTGACGTTTTCCCACAGCGACGGCTCGACCAGCACGACCTGCTGCGCCGGCTTGTTGCCGTCGAGGATCTGCAATGCGAGCGTCACGCCGGCGCCGCCGATCGAGCCGGGATTGGTAACCGCCGCGCCCTTCAGGCCCTCGACCGAATTCAACTGGCCGACGAAGCCGGCATTGTCGGCGCCGACGACCGGCACCAGCGGCGCCTGTGATTCCACCAGAGCGTCGACGATCACGTTGTCGATGCCCGAGGTCCAGATGCCGTCGAACGGCACGCCGGTGGCGATGTAGTCGAGGATCTGCTGCTTGCCCTGGTCCTGCTGCCAGCCGGTGAAAGTCTCCTGCGCGACCTTCACGTCCGGGAACTCGGCCAGCGCCCGCTTGAAGCCCTTGTCGCGATCGCTGTCGGCGGAAGCGCCGGCGGCGCCGCGCATGTAGACCACGTTGCCCTTGCCACCCATCTGCTCGAACAGCCACTTGGCGCCCAGATAGGCATACTGCTCCTGGTTGTTGGAGATGATGTAGGCGCTGGGCTCGGTGACCATCTGGTCGACGGCGACCACCACGATGCCCGCCTTGGTCGCCTCGGCAAGCGCCGCCTGGATGCCCGCCGGGTCGGCCGGGTTGACGACGATGGCATTGACCTTGGCGCTGATCAGGTTGCGGATATCCTCCGACTGACCGGCCGCGTCGGTGTTGCGGTGGGCGATGTTCAGCTTGGCGACCTTGCCGGAAGCCAGCGCCTGCGCCTTGATCGCGCAGATCATCTCCTCGCGCCAGCCATTGCCCTGCACGGTGTTCGATACGCCGATCGTGTAGTCGGCGGCGTAGGCCGACGACGTCAGCAGGCTCGCCCCCAGGGCGCCGAGCCCCATCTTGATCCAGTTCTTCATTGCCTTCTCCCTGTTGAACGCTTCCGCTGGGCCGTCGCTGCGACTGGCGGAATTCCTACATTGTTCGATGTCTACCGTTGTCTGGCGATCGGAGTCCAGACGCCTCCTGCCTCGTGGCTGTCGACTGAAGCCTCAATGAACCGCATCCCCAGCAATCCGTCTTCTACGGAGGGGACGCCGGCCGCAAGGCGCGGTTCAATCACTTCCCCTCGACGTCGCGCCGCGATCATCGCCACCGCATCGCGATAGAGGTTGCCGAAACCCTCGACATAGCCTTCCGGATGCTCGGCTGGCATCCGCGAGACGCGAGCCGCCTCGCCGCCCACGCCATGACCACCGCGGGTCAGAGTCGTATGCGGCTTGCCGAACTCGCAGAACCGCAGGATCTCCGGCTCGTGACCGTGCCATTCGAGGCCGGCGCGCTCGCCATAGACCTTCACCGACAGGCGGTTGTAATTCCCGGGCGAGACCTGGCTGGCAACCAGCACACCCCGCGCGCCGCCAGTATACCGCATCAGGACATGCGCGTTGTCGTCCAGCCGCCGCCCCGGCACGAAGGTGGTCAGATCGGCCGCAACCGCCTCCGGTGCGATGCCGGATACGTAGTGCGCCAGGCTGAAAGCATGCACGCCGATATCGGCCAGGCAGGCCGAGCGGCCAGCGCGCGCCGGGTCGGTGCGCCATTCGGCCTGCTTCTGGCCGTCGGCGTCGATCGGCAGGGTC
>JAEUMA010000042.1 GCA_016793565.1 Rhizobiaceae bacterium | reverse complement strand
GGCTCGGTAGCCGCCGGGGTCGAGCGTGAAGACCTCCTTGAGTATGCGAAGTTCGTGGGGGATCGCGAAGCTGTCGCGGGAATCCTCATGGCTGAACAAATAGTAGAAATTGTCGAAGCCGGTCCAGGTGATGGCCGACAGGCAGAGCGAGCATGGCTCGTGCGTGGCCAGGAAGATGCAGTCGGCGGTGTCGGGACGCTCCTTGCTCGGCATTTCGTAGAAGCGCTTCAGGCAATGCACCTCGCCATGCCAGAGCGGATTCTCCGTCTCGTTGTTGGTCTCGGCGATCACGAGCGAGCGGTCGTCCTTGCGCAGGATGGCTGCGCCGAAAAGCTTGTTGCCATGCGCGACGCCCGCCGCCGTCTTCGGGACAATGTCGTTTTCGATCACGTCCAGCAGGCGCTCGACCAGCGTGGTATCCTTGTTCATGGCATTCGTCCCGGTAGCCGGATTTCGTATGGCTCGTCGAAGAAATGTTCCTCGAGATTGACGCCGTCGCCGCCCCGGTCGACGACGAGAAAATCCTGCCGCCGGCGGATCGGCGTCAGCACCCCGTGCCACTGGTTGCACCGATAGTTCACACCCTGGCCCGGCCCCGCCAGGAATGCCTGCGGCCTGCCCGGCCGGCCGCCCTCGTCCGCGCAGACGACCACAAGGAAGGGGCGCCGCGCGAGCGGCATGAAGGCCTGGCTGCCCAGCGGATGACGTTCGACCATTTCCAGCCTCAACGGCAGATCGTAGGGCTTGCCGCGGACGATGGAAATGAGGACGGCGCCGTTGTCGCCGCGCACCTCGGCGGCGGCGAGCGCATGGTAGCGCTCGGCCTTGCCGCCGTTGATTGGGTAGTGAAGTTTGCCGCGCACTTCCAGCACCTCGCCGAACGGCTCGAAGGCGGCGCGTGTCAGTGGCTCAGCGATGATCGTGCGGGACATCGCGTTCAGGCGCTCCGGCGGGCCGGCCAGGGACCGGCGAGCTTGGCGTGCCGGTTGACGTCCTTGTACAGCAGGTAGCGGAACGGGCCGGGGCCGCCGGCGTAGCAGGCCTGCGGGCAGAAGGCGCGCAGCCACATGAAGTCGCCGGCCTGCACCTCGACCCAGTCCTGGTTGAGGCGGTAGACGGCCTGGCCTTCCAACACGTAGAGGCCGTGCTCCATCACGTGCGTTTCGGCGAAGGGGATGATGCCGCCGGGCTGGAAGGTCACGACCGTCACGTGCATGTCGTGGCGCATGTCGTTCGGATCGACGAAGCGCGTCGTCGCCCAACGGCCCTCCGTCAGCGGCATAGGTTCGGGCGCGATGTCGTGATCGTTGCGGAACAGCGGCTCGGGTAAGTCAATGCCGTCCACCCGCTCGTAAAGCTTGCGGATCCAATGGAAGCGCGTGGGTTCCGAGCCCTCGTTGCGCGCCGTCCAGCCGCAAGACGGCGGCAGGAACGCGTAGCCTCCGGGCTTCAGCCGATGTGCCTGGCCGCCGACCGTAACGGCGAGTTCGCCTTCCATCACGAAAAGCACGCCTTCGGCCTCAGGGTCTGGCTCGGCTCGGTCGCTGCCCCCTCCGGGTCCGACCTCCACGACGTATTGTGAGAACGTCTCGGCGAAACCGGACAATGGCCGCGCCAAGATCCAGGCGCGAGTATCCTCCCAGAACGGCAGGTAGCTGGTGACGATATCGCGCAGTACGTCGCGCGGAATGACCGCATAGGCCTCGGTAAACACGGCCCTGCCCGTCAGCAGGTCGGTCTGCGGAGGATGGCCGCCAAGCGGCGGAGTGTAGGTTCTTGCGACCATGCGTTTCCTCTAGAGCGGCAGCAGGTCTTTGAGGCGAAGAAGCGCGATCCGCTCCACCTGCCTGCTTGCCGTTTCGAATTCCTGTTCGCGGTTGTGCGCGAGGCGCGACCGGAAAGCGTCGAGGATTTCGGCCTTGCTCCTGCCGCGCACGGCGATGATGAAGGGGAAGCCGAACTTCTCGACATAGGCCTCGTTGAGGCCGGAAAAAGTCCGCTTCTCCTCGTCGGTCAGCGCGTCGAGGCCGGCTGATGCCTGTTCGGAGGTCGACTCGGCCGTCAGCCGCTTGGCCTGCGCCAGCTTGCCGGCCAGGTCCGGATGCGCGGCCAGAACGCCCAGCCTTTCGCCAGCATCTGCCGAGCGGAAGACGCGGCAGAGCGCGTTGTGCAGGCCGCCGGCGCTGTCGTGCGCCGGGCCGAGTTCCAGCGTGAACGCGCGTTCTGCGACCCAGGGCGAATGCTCGAAAATGCCGCCGAACCTGCGCACGAACTCTTCGCGGTCCATGCGGCTCGGACGCAAGGCCGGCGCGGTATAGGGGTGATGGCGGCGCCAATGGTCGGCGATGTCGATACGGCGCGGCAGCCACACCTTGTCGAAGCTCCGCACATAGTCGATGAAGCGCCTGAGCGAAGCCGCGCGGCCCGGCCGGCCGATGAGGCGGCAATGCAGGCCGATGCTCATTATGGAAGCGCGGCCTTCCTGGCCCTCCGCATAGAGGGTGTCGAACGTGTCCTTCAGATAGGCAAAGAACTGGTCGCCGCTATTGAAGCCCTGCGGCGTCGCAAAGCGCATGTCGTTGGCGTCGAGCGTGTAGGGAATGATCAGCTGCGGCGCGATCGGATTGCCGTGGCCGTCATGGTCGAGCCAGTAGGGCAGGTCGTCGTCGTAGGTGTCGGACACGTAGGCGAAGCCGCCTTCCTCTGCGGCGAGCCGCACCGTGTTGGCGGAGGTGCGGCCGGTGTACCAGCCGGTCGGGCGCGCGCCGGTAACCTCGGCGTGCAGGCGGATCGCCTCCTTCATGTCGCGCCGTTCGGCGTCGATGTCGTAGTCGCGGTAGTCGATCCATTTCAGCCCGTGCGAGGCGATCTCCCAGCCGGCCTCCTGCATCGCCGCGACCTGGTCCGGCGAACGCGCAAGCGCCGTCGCGACGCCGTAGATGGTCACCGGAACCTGCGCCTGGGTGAACATGCGGTGGAGCCGCCAGAAGCCGGCGCGCGCGCCGTATTCGTAGATCGATTCCATGTTCCAGTGCCGCATGCCGGCCCAGGGCGCGGCGCCGACGATCTCGGAAAGAAAGGCTTCGGAGGCGGCGTCGCCGTGGAGGACGCAGTTTTCGCCGCCCTCCTCGTAGTTCAGCACGAACTGCACCGCGACATGCGCGCCGCCCGGCCATTCCGCGCGCGGCGGGTTGGCGCCATAGCCGCGCATATCTCGAACGTATCGCATCGTCCCTCTCGACGGGCACGCCATTTTCCCGGAGGATAGTCTAAAGGTCGCCCGCGCATTCCCCTGAAAAATTTGAAAGTCTTTTCGGGGCGCTTCGCTCGACCGCAGTTGCCGGTTGGCCTTTAATGGCCAGCCAGCGTTACCTGAGAGGCAGTGTCGATGTCGAATGCCGAAGGCGGGCGATTGACCACCCATGTGCTCGACACCGCGACCGGCCGTCCAGCAGCAGGGCTGACGATCGCGCTCTATCGTGTCGCCGGAAATTCGCACCGAAAGCTGAAGGCGGTGGAGACCAATGCCGACGGCCGTTGCGACGCGCCGCTGCTGGCAGGCGCGGAATTCAGAACCGGCCAGTACGAACTGATCTTCTTCGCAGGCGACTATCTGCGCGCGACAGGCGCCGTGCTGTCCGAGCCTGCGTTCCTCGACGAGATCCCGATACGCTTCGGCATGGCCGAAGAGCGGCACTACCACGTGCCGCTGCTGCTCTCCCCCTACGGCTATTCGACCTACCGGGGAAGCTGATCATGCCGCGACCGGCCATTCGCAACGAGATCCGGTTCATCCTCAACGGCGAGGATGTCGCCCTTGGCGACATTGCTCCCGACGAGACGCTGCTCGACTGGCTGCGCCTGCGTCGATCGCTGCGCGGCACCAAGGAGGGCTGCGCCGAAGGCGACTGCGGCGCATGCACCGTGCTGGTTGGGCGGCTGACAGGCGGCCGCTTGGTCTATGAGAGCGTCAATGCCTGCATCCGCTTCATGGGTTCGCTCGACCGCATGCATGTCGTCACCGTCGAACATCTGAAGGGGAGCGGGGGACGGCTGCACCCGGTGCAGCAGGCGATGGT
>JAEUMA010000038.1 GCA_016793565.1 Rhizobiaceae bacterium | reverse complement strand
CGTTCCGATGTCCAGCCCGAATTTGCGGATGACGCCGAAGTAGCTTTCGGGCGCGTTCTTCGGATCGGCCGGCCGATAGGTGCAGCTGACGTCCTTGGTGGAGCCGATGATGAAGCCGGTGCCTCCGTCGACGACGCAGTCGAGCACGCCGAGTTCGATGCCCGGCTGCTGCGCGGCGGCGGGAAATGCTGCGCCTATGCAGATCGCGGCGGTGAGAATGACCAGCGGCTTCATGGACGGCTCCCCTTCTTTCGCGCCCGTCCTGGCCGGGCAAAGCGACTATAGCCTGCGGAGCAGGCGAAGGTGAAGGCGTTCAGCCGCGGGTGCGGGCGAGGCCTTCCTTGGCCGGCGTATAGTTCGGATCGAGTTGCAGGGCATGCGCGTAGGACTTGGCGGCGCGGGCCTTGTCGCCCCGGCGCTCGTAGATCAGCGCCTGATTTGCCCAGCTTTCCGCCACGCGTCCGTTGAGCTTGATCGCCATGTTGAAGTCGGCGAAGGCGTTGTCTTCGTCGTTCATGGCGAGATAGGAGAGGCCGCGGCCGTTGTACGGCTCGGCCGAATCCGGCGCCAGCGATATGGCTGTGGAGAAGTCCTCGATCGCGAAGGCATGCTGGCCCTGCGCCTGATAGATCAGCCCGCGGTTGTGGTAGGCGCGCGGATCCGTCGTGTCGAGCTGTATCGCCTTCTGGAAATCGTTAAAGGCCTGCTGCGTGCGGCCCATCTTCCGGTAGAGGTTGCCGCGCCCGATATAGGCGGCGTCATAGTTCGGATTGATCTGGATGGCGCGGTTGTAATCGGAAAGCGCGGCTTCCTGATCGCCAAGGAATCGCTCGATCAGGGCGCGGTTGGCGTAGGCCTGATAGAAATTCGGATTGAGCTCTATGGCCTTGTTGAAGTCCTTAAGCGCATCGCGGTACTTGCCGCCGCGGCCGTAAGCCGAGCCGCGAACGTTGTAGGCCTCGGGGTCGTTGGGGTTGCGGCTGATCACTGCGGTCAGCGAGGAGATATTCTCGCTTGAGCCCTGCGCCACCTCGACAGTGGCGAGCTCGCCGGTCGGGCCGGACTGGCAGCCCGTCAGACCCAGCATCGCCAGGGCGAAGACCATGCCTGCACTGGCACGCCTCGGAGCCTGTTCCCGGATCAGTGCATACATTCCATCAACCCAGTCACGGCTCCTGCGGAACCTGTTCCCGCGCGCCGAATGGAGACAAACGAAAAGGTGGCGTTTTTGCACGCCACCTTGCCAGTAACCCCGGAAAAGGTCGAAAGATGGGCGCGATCAGCGCGCAGCGGGGGCCGGACGTCCGCCCGGGATCAGCCCTTCACGCTGCGCGCGCTTGCGGGCCAGCTTGCGCGCACGGCGCACGGCCTCGGCCTTCTCGCGCGCCCGCTTCTCGGACGGCTTCTCATAGTGACCGCGCATCTTCATTTCGCGGAAAATGCCTTCGCGCTGCATCTTCTTCTTGAGCGCGCGAAGCGCCTGGTCAACATTGTTGTCGCGGACGAGTACCTGCACGTGTGTTCCTGTCTTTCCGGTTCAGGGCGTTCGCGGCGGGCTCGGAGGAGCGGTAACAAAAAACCGCCTCCGCGTGGGCATCCAACGCGAATTGCCGGGCTGATAGCAGAATCGGCTCGCCTTGTCGAGTGTCTGAGGGCAATTCCGTGACAGGCGCTTGACAGCGGCCCGCGTGCCGCCCGGCCCGGTATCGCCGCTGGCCCCGTCGTCTCGATCCGACTGACCCAAGGTGTTGTGCGCCCGCAGGTATAGGTCTATCTGCTGGCCGTCTCCCAAGACGATAGACAACACATACCCTTTCGAGGGCCGAAAATTGACAGATACCACGCTCGCCCGTCCCGCCCGCGCCGACGGCACGGTGCTCGCCATCATCCTGGCGGTCAGCTTCTGCCACATGATCAACGACATCATGCAGTCGTTGCTGGCTGCGATCTATCCGATGCTCAAATCGGACTTCCATCTGGACTTCTGGCAGATCGGAATGCTGACGATGGCGTTCCAGGTCACCGCCTCGCTGCTGCAGCCCGTCATCGGCATGTATACGGACAAGCGGCCGCTGCCCTATTCGCTGCCAGTGGGCATGACGTCCTCGCTGATCGGGCTGGTGGTGCTCGGCTTCGCGCCGAGCTATGCAGTTCTGGTGCTGGGTGCCGTCTTCATCGGCTTGGGTTCATCGATCTTCCATCCAGAATCCTCGCGCGTGGCGCGGCTGGCCTCAGGCGGCCGCTTCGGCCTGGCGCAGTCGGTGTTTCAGGTGGGCGGCAATTTCGGCCAGGCGATCGGGCCGCTGCTGGCCGCCTTCATCGTAGTGCCGTTCGGCCAGGGCAGCGTCGCCTGGTTCACCGCGCTGGCGCTGATCGGCATCTTCGTGTTGTGGCAGGTCGGCGGCTGGTATAGCGCCCACCTGCGCGACCGCGCCAAGCGCAAGCCGATGTCGACGCTGTTTCCGGCGCTGCCGCAGCGGACGGTGGTGATCGCGCTGGTGGTGCTGACCGTTCTGACGTTCAGCAAGAACATCTATATGGCGAGCCTCTCCAGTTTTTACACCTTCTATGTCATCGAGCGTTTCGGCGTCTCGGTGCAGGAATCGCAGGTTCTGCTGTTCATATTCCTCGGCGCGGCGGCGGCCGGCACTTTCCTCGGCGGGCCGATCGGCGACCGGTTCGGCGCCAAGACGGTGATCTGGTTCTCGATCCTCGGCGTGCTGCCGTTCACGATCGCGCTGCCCTTCGTGGATCTGTTCTGGACCAAGATCCTGACGATTCTGATCGGGCTGATCATGGCGTCGGCCTTCTCGGCCATCGTCGTCTTCGCGCAGGAACTGGTGCCGGGACGCGTCGGCATGATCGCCGGCATCTTCTTCGGACTGGCGTTCGGTTTCGGCGGCATAGGCGCGGCGGTGCTGGGCGTGGTGGCCGACCACCGTGGCATCGACTTCGTGTTCCGGGTCTGCTCGTTCCTGCCGCTGTTCGGCTTGCTGACGATCTTCCTGCCGGACATGAAGGCGGTGCGCGGCGCGCCCTGA
>JAEUMA010000620.1 GCA_016793565.1 Rhizobiaceae bacterium | reverse complement strand
TGCCGTCCACATGCGCCTCGAATTTCTCGAAATTGGCCACGAACATGTCGACCAGGCGTCGCGCCTGGCGGTCGTAGGCCTGCTGGTCCGCCCAAGTCGAGCGCGGGTCGAGAATGGCGCTGTCCACGCCGGGAACGGCTTCTGGTACCGCGAAGCCGAAATTGGGATCGGTGCGGAACGGCACGGCGTTCAGCGAACCGTCGAGCGCTGCCGACAGCAGCGTGCGCGTCGCCCTGATGGGCATGCGCTTGCCGATGCCGAAGGCGCCGCCGGTCCAGCCGGTGTTGACCAGCCAGCAATCCACCTTGTGCTCGGCGATCAGGCGGCGCAGCAATTCGCCATATTCCGACGGATGGCGCGGCATGAAGGGCGCGCCGAAGCAGGTCGAGAAGGTCGCCTCGGGTTCAGTCACGCCACGCTCGGTGCCTGCGACCTTGGCGGTGTAGCCGGACAGGAAGTGATACATCGCCTGCGCCGGGGTCAGCCGGGCGATCGGCGGCATTACGCCGAAGGCGTCGGCCGTCAGCATGATGACGGTCTTGGGATGCGCGGCGGTGCCTGTCTCGCTGGCGTTGGGGATGAAGTCGAGCGGATAGGCGCAGCGCGTGTTCTCGGTCAGCGAGGCATCGTCGAAATCGGGCACGCGGGCGGCGTCCAGCACCACGTTCTCCAGCACGGTGCCGAAGCGCTTCGTCGTGGCGAAGATCTCCGGCTCGGCCTCGGCTGAAAGGCGGATTGTCTTGGCGTAGCAGCCGCCCTCGAAGTTGAAGATGCCGTCCGGGCCCCAGCCATGCTCGTCGTCGCCGATCAGCGTGCGCGTCGGATCGGCCGAAAGCGTAGTCTTGCCGGTGCCCGACAGGCCGAAGAACACCGCCGAGCCGCTTCCGCCCGTGTTGGCCGAACAGTGCATCGGCATCACGCCGCGCGACGGCAGCAGATAGTTGAGCGCGGTGAAGACCGATTTCTTCATTTCGCCGGCATAGGCTGTGCCGCCGATCAGCACGATCAGCCGGCTGAAGTCGACGGCGATCACCGTTTCGGTGCGCGTGCCGTGCCGCGCGGGATCCGCCTTGAAGGAAGGCAGGTCGATGATCGTCATCTGCGGCAGGAAGCCGTCGAGGTCCTCCGCGTCGGGCCTGATCAGCAGGTTGCGGATGAACAGCGAGTGCCAGGCAAATTCTGTCACCACACGGACAGGCAGGCTCTGCGCGCGGTCGGCGCCGCCGACCAGGTCCTGCACGAACAGGTCCATTCCGGCGGCATGAGCGCGGAAATCCTCCAACAGGCGCTCGAAGGCGTCCGGCTGCATGGCATTGTTGTTGCCCCACCAGACCTCGCCTTCCGTGGCGGCGTCGCGCACGACGAACTTGTCCTTCGGGGAGCGGCCGGTGTGCTGGCCGGTATAGGCGACCAGCGCTCCGTCGGCCGTCAGCTTCGCCTCGCCACGCCGCAGAGCCTCCTCGTAGAGGGCCGGCGCGGTGAGATTGTAGCTGACGCGGCCGGTCGTTTTCACGCCCGTCTCGGCAATTCCGTACGCCGGATTGCGCCTTCCTGTCTCGTTCATGAAGGGTTCCCCTCTTTTGCTTTGGCCGCATTGTCGCCCGGCGGTGCCGAGCGCCCCGTCGAAAGGGGATGACCCTCGAAAACAGAAAAGGCGAATGATATCAAATCATTAATCGATTTAAAGAATTTAGGAATATTTTAAATCGTTTATATGCGGTTAAGGGAAACCTGGAACCGCGCCCGCCCGCGCCGTCGCCGTCGCCTCGCCGGTGCGCGCGATAGCGCTTGCCCTGCCGGCGCGCCCATGCCAAGGACGGGGTGCCGTGCCACATTTTGTACCCAATTTGTCCTGCAATAGCCCCTTCGCGCAGCACGAAGGGACAGCCGCCCATGAGGGAGCCGCTTGACATGGCAACGATCGCGCTCGTCGACGACGACCGAAACATCCTGACCTCCGTTTCGATAGCGCTGGAATCCGAGGGGTACCGCGTCGAGACCTATACGGACGGGGCATCCGCCCTCGAGGGCCTTGCCGCCCGTCCGCCGAATCTCGCCATCCTGGACATCAAGATGCCGCGCATGGACGGTATGGAACTGTTGCGCCGGCTGCGCCAGCGCACCGACCTTCCGGTCATCTTCCTGACCTCGAAGGATGACGAGATCGACGAACTCTTCGGCCTCAAGATGGGCGCCGACGATTTCATCCGGAAACCCTTTTCGCAGCGGCTGCTGGTGGAGCGCGTGAAGGCCGTGCTGCGCCGCGCCAGCGCGCGTGAGGCCTCCGCCAAGACGCCGAGCGCGCAGTCGCGCACGCTGGAGCGCGGCCAGCTGGTGATGGACCCCGAGCGCCACACCTGCACCTGGAAAGGCGAACCGGTGACGCTGACCGTCACCGAGTTCCTGATCCTGCATTCGCTGGCGCAGCGCCCCGGCGTGGTAAAAAGCCGTGATGCGCTGATGGATTCGGCCTATGATGAGCAGGTCTATGTGGACGACCGCACCATCGACAGCCACATCAAGCGCCTGCGCAAGAAGTTCAAGTCGGTCGATACGGACTTCGAGATGATCGAGACGCTGTACGGGGTCGGATACCGTTTCCGCGAGGCCTGACGGCCCGGAGGGCCTGACGCGAATGGCGATCGAGCTCGAAGCGCAGCAGCAGGCCGCCAGCGTGCGGCCGCGCCGCTCGTCGTTCTCCGCCAGCCGCGTCACCGTGCCCTTGCGCCGCTTCCTCGGCCATCACGTCTTCTCCAGTCTCACGCGGCGAATCCTTTTCCTCAACCTGGCCGCGCTCTGCGTCCTGGTCATCGGCATCCTCTATCTCAACCAGTTCCGAGACGGCCTGATCGAGGCCCGCGTCGAGAGCCTGATGACGCAGGGCGAGATCATATCGGGGGCGATCGCCGCCTCCGCGACCGTCGAAACGGACGCCATCATCATCGATCCGGAGAAGCTGCTCGAACTGCAGGCCGGCGAGAGCCTGGGGCCGGGCAGCGACCAGCTCGACAGCCTCGATTTCCCCATCAACCCGGAACGCGTCGCGCCGGTCTTGCGCCGGCTGATCTCGCCGACGCGCACGCGCGCGCGCATCTACGACCGCGACGCCAACCTGCTGCTCGACTCGCGCCATCTTTATTCGCGCGGCCAGATCCTGCGCTACGACCTGCCGCCGGTGGAGGAGGAGGAACTCAACTATCTGGAGCGCGCCGAAAAATTCGTCTTCGACATGTTCCGCCGCAAGGATCTGCCGATCTACCGCGAGCAGCCGGGCGGCACCGGCGCGGCGTTCCCCGAGGTGATGAACGCGCTGACCGGCGTGCCGTCGACCGTGGTGCGGGTCAGCGAGCAGGGCGAGCAGATCGTCTCGGTGGCGGTGCCCATCCAGCGCTTCCGCGCGGTGCTCGGCGTTCTTATGCTGTCCACGCAGGGTGGCGACATCGACAAGATCGTCGCCGCCGAGCGCAAGGCCATCCTGCGCGTCTTTGGCGTGGCGGCGCTGGTCAACGTCATCCTGTCGATCCTGCTCGCCTCGACCATCGCCAATCCGCTGCGCCGGCTGGCGGCGGCCGCGGTGCGGGTACGGCGCGGCGTCAAGGGCCGGGAGGAAATCCCCGACTTCTCCGACCGCCAGGACGAGATCGGCAACCTCTCCGTCGCCGTGCGCGACATGACCAACGCGCTCTATGCGCGCATCGACGCGATCGAGAGTTTCGCCGCCGACGTCAGCCACGAGCTCAAAAACCCGCTGACCTCGCTGCGCAGCGCCGTGGAGACGCTGCCGCTCGCCAAGAACGAGAACTCGCGCAACCGCCTGATGGAGATCATCCAGCACGACGTCCGCCGTCTGGACCGCCTGATCACCGACATCTCGGACGCCTCGCGGCTCGACGCCGAGCTCGCGCGCGAGGACGCCGCCCCCATCGACTTGAAAAAATTCGTCGGCGACCTTGTCGGGGCACTTCGCGATACGACGCGCCACAAGAAGCCCGTCGAAATCGAATTCGTCGCGGTGCGCCTGCCCGCCGGGGCGAAGGGCTACGTTTCCTCCGGCCACGACCTGCGGCTCGGCCAGGTGCTGACCAACCTCATCGAGAATGCGCGGTCCTTCGTGCCGGAGGCAGAGGGGCGCATCACCGTCACGCTGTCCCGATCGGGCCGCTTCAACGTCATTACCGTCGACGACAACGGACCGGGCATTCGTCCCGACAGCATCGAACGCATCTTCGAGCGTTTCTACACCGACCGCCCGGCTTCCGAGGCGTTCGGCCAGAATTCCGGCCTCGGCCTGTCGATCAGCCGCCAGATCGTCGAGGCGCATGGCGGCACCCTGACGGCCGAGAACATCGCCGGCGCGGAGCCGGACGCGATCAAGGGCGCGCGTTTCGTGGTCATGCTTCCGGCGGAGGGCTGATGGACGCCGGCGAGAACATCCATGCCACCGCGATCGCGATCGGCGACCGGGGCATATTGGTGCTCGGCGCATCGGGCGCCGGCAAGACTTCGTTGTCGCTGTCGCTGGTGAACCAAGTGCGCCAGGCCGGCGGTTTCGCCAGCCTGGTGGCCGACGATCAGGTGATGCTCTCCGGCGTGGGCGGCCGCCTGGTCGGGCGCTGCGCCGATACGATCGCCGGCCTTGTCGAACTGCGCGGCCTGGGACCGCGTCCGATCGAGCATCTCGCTTCGACAGTGGTGGACCTGGTCGTCCGGCTGGTGCCGGCGGCCGACGCGCAGCGCTTTCCCGAGCCGGAAAGCGTGGCGATGTGCGGCTGCAGCCTGCCGCTGCTGCGGCTCAAGGAGCGCAGCGCCGCCTCATCCTCCCGCGTCGTCCTGGCCTGGCTCGGGCGCGCGCCGTTCCGTCCAGCCTGAGCGGCGGTTCGCATCTGCGGCAAAATGGTCGCCGGCAAGGCACTTTTGGGCTTGTCAACGCGCCTCGCCTCGACAAGATAGCGCTCCCGCGTCAAGGATAGCCACAGCAAGTGCCAGCAGGAAAACATCATGCCCGCCAGCGGGACGTGAGGGGAGCCAGAGCAGCATGATCGGCATCGTCCTGGTGACGCATGGTCAGCTCGCCGAGGAATTCCGCAACGCCGTCGAGCATGTCGTCGGTGCGCAGAAGAACTTCCGCACCGTGTCGATCGG
>JAEUMA010000749.1 GCA_016793565.1 Rhizobiaceae bacterium | reverse complement strand
GGGCCCCGTTGTCGGCAGACTGGCGACCGTCAGCGCGCTGACGTCGGTGTCGGCCTCTGCGCTCTCGGCCACGAGTTCGGGCCGTGCGGCCGGCAGCGGTGCGGTAGCCGATTCGTCGCGTTCGAGCAGAGCCAGGAGCGCAGGGTCTTTCGCCTGCGGCTGCGCATCAGCCAGCTCTGCCGGCGGATTGTAGTCGGGGCGCCTGGTCGGCAAAGGCGCCTTGAGCGCGAGTTCGACCTCGCCGGGCGCCAGTGTCTTGGCTTCGGGCACCTCGGCGACCGGCATCTCGTCGGGGGACAGCGCGGCGACCACCTGCGGTTGGGCCTCGGCTTCGGCCGGGCCGACATCGACCGAGGGACGCGGCGCCATCAACGGAACCGGAACCTGACGCACGGGAAGCGCGGCAATGATCTGCTCGGGCTCTTCCATGACCGGCGTCGCCGGGCGGGCAAGCTCAGGCGGCACGACGGCAATCGCCGGTTTGTCCTCGACCGTGGGTGCGGGCGCCGAGACGACGACCGGCTCCGGCGCTTTCTCCGCCGCCGGTTTGGGCGCGGCCGCCACGACGGTCTCCTCGGCGGCGCCGTTGTCTTCTTCCTCGTCGGCTCCGCCGCCAAAGAAAGCCGCGAGCAGTCCGCCGCTCTTCTTGGTCGAGCCGCTGCTGTTGGACGCGACCGAGATGGCGGCCAGATTGCCGTTGCTCTTACGCGAATTGTAGGCGGCCAGCGCCTGTTCGAAGCCGGGCAAGGGCTTGCCGTCCGTCGGGACATGCAGGGTCTTGCCGTTCGGGAAAACGGCTACCAGTTCCTTGCGGCTCATGCGCGGCCAGTGCCGCACACTGCCGACATCCATATGCACGAACGGCGCACCCGAACGGGGATAGTAGCCGACGCCGCCGCCTTGAAGCCGCATGGCCGCGTACCGCAACTTCTCGAGCTTCACGCCGGGAATGTAGAAGTCCATCGCATGACCGAGCATGTGCTGGCTACGCTCAGCCACGCCCTTGCTTCGCTTGCGGAGCATCGAGTTGGTTGCGGGCGAGCGATAGGCGGAGACCACGTTGATGTAGCCGGTTGCGCCGACCTGGCGGTAGGCCTCCCATACCAGATCGAAGAGGCGCGGATCCATCTTCGTGGGCTCGTTGCGGCGCCAGTCGCGCAGGAAACGGTTCAGCTTCTTCAACTCGCCCTGGTCATACTTGCCATTGCGCTTGAAGGTGAACTCGCCCTTTTCCTGCGTATGGATGAAGAACAGCTTCAGCGTGCGGTTTTCCGCGCTGGCCGTAGCGGCCGCGGCGATGAGAAAACCCAGGGTAAGCATCAGCCCGCTCAACCACCTGGGCCACGCGGACACAAACCTACCACCGGCACTGAATGCATGAATGCTGGTCAAATCAATGGCCTTGCAGGCTGCCGTTTGTCCCCGGATTTGACAAGACGGATGGTGAAGCAACACCTTCCGAATATCAATCCTAATGGTTAATCAGTGCTTATTGAAGCGGAAATGCGGTAACACCGTGGCGGCATTCCGGCGAAAATCCCAATCCGTTCGCCGTGGTAAATCAGAGGTTTACCGGGAAATTCATACCTTGAGTGCGCTATCCTTTACGTCCACGCGGTCGTGGATAACGTCGATGCCGTATTCTTTCAGCTTGCGATAAAGAGTTGAGCGGCCGATGCCGAGTCTCCGCGCCACTTCGCTCATCTGCCCGTTGTAGCGGCCGATCGCCAGGCGGATCATCGCGGCCTCAATATCGGCCAGGCTGCGGACATGGCCATGGCCGTCGAGCGCGGGGACGGCGCCGCCTGGCAGGCGCGGGGCGCCTCCCTGCCCCAGCGCTTCGGAGACGACCGCGTCGAGGTCGACGCCGCCCTCGAGTTCGTCCGGAGCGAGCGACGGCGCACTGACTTCCACCGCGCCGAGATCGACGAAGCCCTCGACCTGGGCGCGGATCTGCGGGAAATCCTCCTCGGTCAGCGTATCGCCGTCGCACAGGACGAGCGCGCGCAGCACGGCGTTCTCAAGCTGGCGAATATTGCCGGGCCAGTCGTAAGCGAGCAGCAATTCCATCGCCTTCGCGCCGATGTCGACGGCGCCGCCGGAATACCGCAGCGGATTTCCGGCGATGAAGTGCTGCACGAGATGGGGAATGTCCGCGCGGCGCTGGCGTAGCGCCGGCACGTGGATGGGGAACACGTTCAGCCGGTAGAACAGGTCCTCGCGGAAGAGACCGTCCTTTACCCGCTGGATCAGGTCGCGATGTGTTGCCGAGATGAGCCGGATGTCGACACGCGTGCTGCGCCCGCCCACCGTATCGATATCGCCGTCCTGCACGGCGCGCAGCAGCTTCACCTGTACGTCCAGCGGAAGGTCGCCGATCTCGTCCAGGAACAGCGTACCGCCGTGCGCTTCCGCGAACTTGCCGGGCCGCTTCTCGGTCGCGCCGGTGAAGGCGCCCTTCTCGTGACCGAACAGCACCGATTCCACCAGCGTCTCGGGAATGGCGCCGCAGTTGACGGTGACGAAAGCCCGGCTGCGCCGGTCGCTGGCTGCCTGGATGGCGCGCGCGACCAGTTCCTTGCCGACGCCGGACTCGCCCTCGATCAGGATGGGGATGTTCGAGGCAGCCGCCTTGCGGCCAAGCCGTACCACACGCTCCAGCGACGGGCTGGATGCGAGAATGTCGAGGAAGGTCGGCTGCGCGGCTATCCTGCGCGCCGAACGCCGCACCTCGCCTTCCGCCGCGTTGACCTTGAGCGCATTGGCGATCGCCGCCTGCAGCCGCTCCGGCGAAGCCGGCTTCACCACGAAGTCGAAGGCGCCATGGCGCATCGCCGACACCACCGTGTCGATGCCACCCTGCGCCGTCTGCACGATCACCGGCGTTTCCATTCCGCGCGCACGCATCTCGCGCAGCACGGACAGGCCGTCGAGGCCGGGCATGATCAGGTCGAGGACCACGGCGGAAACATCGCCGCCGCGCGGTCCTTCCAACGCGGCCAGGCCGGCCTCTCCCCCGTCGGCCACGATCGTGTCGTAGCCGAAACGGCCGAGCGCCGACTCGATGAGGCGACGCTGCACCGGGTCGTCATCCACTATGAGGATCGAAACAGCCATGCAGCGCCGGAAAATTCGCCTTCGATAAGCCGCGGACGGGTCTGGCTGAACCTTGCACAGGGTTCTAAATAAGCCTTCAAGAAAGCCGGTGAATGAAACGTTTCGCCCGCCGGCGCGGGCACCGTTTCCGACAGGAGAATCATGGCGACGCGTGGATTTTGGAGACGGCTCGCGGCCTCGCAGGCGGAGGCCGCAAGCGCCGCCTCCCTCGGCAATCTGCCGGAATGGAATCTCGACGACCTCTATGCCGGAATGGACGCACCGGAACTGAAGCGCGACCTCGCGCTGGCGCTGCGGGACGCCGTCGCCTTCGAGGCCGAGTGGAAAGGGAAGCTCGCCGAGGAAGCCGGGAAGGGAGCGGCGGGCCGGCTCGGTCAGGCGCTGCGGGCCTATGAGGCGCTCGACGAGCTGATGGGCCGCATCATGTCCTATGCCGGCCTGATCTACGCCGGCAACACGGCGGACCCCGAACGCGCCAAGTTCTACGGCGATGTGCAGGAGAAGATGACGGCGGCGAGCACGCACCTGCTCTTCTTCGCGCTTGAACTGAACCAGGTCGAAGACGGGCTCATCGCATCTGCGCTGGAGGCCGATCCCGCTTTCGGCCATTACCGGCCCTGGGTGCTCGACCTGCGCCTCGACAAGCCATACCAGCTCGAAGCGCGCGTCGAGGAGCTTTTTCACGAAAAGTCCGTCACCGGCCGCGGAGCCTGGAACCGCCTCTTCGACGAGACCCTGACCGACCTGCGCTTCGAGATCGACGGCGACAAGCTTGCGCTGGAACCGACTCTGAACCGGCTGCAGGATCCCCGCGAAGAGGTTCGCCGCAAGGCGGCCGAGGCGCTGGCGGCGACCTTCAAGACCAATCTGCGCGTCTTCACCCTGATCACCAACACGCTGGCGAAGGACAAGGAAATCTCCGACCGCTGGCGGGGCTTCGAGGACATCGCCGATTCCCGCCACCTCGCCAACCGCGTCGAGCGCAGCGTCGTGGAT
>JAEUMA010000609.1 GCA_016793565.1 Rhizobiaceae bacterium | reverse complement strand
ATCGGATTGATGGTGCTGATCGCTGCTCTCAACGGTCTCTCCGTGGCCGGCATGGCAATCGGCGCGACGATCGCGCTGCCGCAACTGCTCAGGCACGGCTACGACAAGGTGATGGTTACCGGCGTTATCCAGGCCGGGTCCTCGCTGGGCATCCTCATACCGCCCAGCGTCGTTCTGGTGCTCTACGCCATGATTGCCCGCCAACCGGTGCTCGATCTGTGGTTGGCCGGCGTGGGTCCCGGACTGTTGATGGCGTTGATATTCGCCGTCTACGTATACATCCGCTGCCTGCTGCAGCCTGAGATCGGTCCCGCGCTTCCGGCCGAAGAGCGCGCGCAGATCACCTGGAGCGAGAAGTTCGCGCTGCTGAGGGCCGGCGTTGTGCCACTCGCCATCTTCTTTGTCATGATGGGCCTGTTCATGACCGGCGTCACCAGCCTGGTCGAAAGCTCGGCCGTCGGCGCGGCGCTCGCCACTCTGGCGGCGTGGTGGGCCGGCAATCTCAACCGCCAGGTCTTCGAGGATTCCACGCGCAATACTCTGGCCATCAGCTGCATGTTTCTCTGGATCATACTGGGCGCGCTCTGTTTCAGCTCGGTCTATGATGGGCTTGGAGCCGTCAAGGCGGTCAAGACTCTGCTGGTCGACACCTGGGATTTCAGCCCATGGACGATACTGATCCTGATGTTGTTCTCGTTCATCATCATGGGGATGTTTCTCGACGACACGGCGATGCTTGTCATCGTCGCGCCGCTTTACATACCGCTTGTCATCAGCCTGGGCTTCAACCCGATCTGGTTTGGCATCCTTTACACGATCACATGTCAGATCGCGTACATAACACCACCCTTCGGTTACAACCTTTTCCTGATGCGCGCGATGGCTCCGCCGGAAGTCACGCTGATGGACATCTATCGATCGATCGTGCCGTTCTTTGTTCTGATGGTACTGGCGCTGGTGATTATCATGGTCTTTCCGCAAATAGCGCTGTGGCTTCCCGGCCTTTACTCGGGCCGATAGGACGAAAACACCTTGGGTGTTTCGCGCCCGGCTAGTGATTTCATATCAAGCAAGAAGGGGAAATACATGAAAGAGAGAAAGACACTAAGCAAGCGGGACTTCCTGCGGCGCTCGGTGGTTGCCACAGCGGGCGCCGTCGGGGCTACCACCCTCGCGGCTCCCGCGGTGCGTGCGCAGGCGCCCATCAAGTGGCGCATGCAGACCTATGCCGGCCCTGCTCTGGCCGAACACGTGGTGAAGAACTCCATCGACTGGTTCAACAAGGCCGCTAATGGCGAGATGGAGATCGAGCTCTATACCGCCGACCAACTCGTGCCGCATGGCGAACTGTTCCGCGCGGTGCAGTCCGGCACCATCGACGCGGCGCAGAGCGATGACGACTCCGCCTCGGCGCCCGTCGACATCAAGGTTTTCGGGGCATACTTCCCGCTGGCCGCACGCTACTCCCTCGATATTCCGGCTCTCTGGCACTGGCATGGGCTGAAGGAAATCTGGGAGGAGGCCTATGCCGAAATTCCGGATGTCACCTGGTTGTCGACCGGCGCCTGGGACCCGTGCAATTTCGGTACGACGAAACCCATCAAGTCGCTGGCCGACCTGAAGGGCCTGCGGGTCTATACCTTCCCTACCGGCGGGCAGTTCCTGTCGCGCTTTGGCGTCGTGCCGGTCTCGCTGCCCTACGAGGACGTGCAGCCGGCGATCCAGACCGGCGAACTCGACGGCGTGTGCTGGTGCGGCATCACCGAGATGCACACGGTCGGCTGGGCGGACGTGCTGAAGTATTTCCTCACCAACCCGCTTTCGGGAGCCTGGGCAGGGTCCTATTTCGTGAACACCGAAAAGTGGAACGCCGTGCCGCCGCACCTGCAGCAGCTCTTCATCCTGGCGATGAACAATTCGCACTATTATCGCCAACACTGGTATTGGGCCGGCGAGGCCAACTACCGTATCAATGGCAAGCTGGAGTTGACGTCGATCCCGGATGCCGAGTGGAAGCAGGTCGAAGACGAAGCAGCCAAGTTCTGGACCGAGGTGGCACAGCAGAGCCCCCGCAGCGCGCGAGTCGTTGAGATCTTTCAGAAATACAACGATTCTATGAAGAAGGCTGGTCCGCCTTACCGCTACGGCTGAGACTGAGAAAACGACAGGTCCGCGATCCGTGGGTCGCGGACCCGCTCGTGCAATTGAAATAGAATACGCCTGGAGTTCGAAATGGCCGGAAATCTGACGTTCGACCAACTCAAGAAAGCCGTTGCCGCCGGCGAGATCGATACCGTGCTGGCGGCCGCGGTGGACATGCAGGGTCGACTGGTCGGCAAGAGGTTCCTCGCGCAGTACTTCGTCGATTCCGCCCATGACGAGACGCATGGCTGCAACTATCTGCTGGCCAACGACATCGATATGGAACCGGTACCCGGCTACAAGGCGGCTAGCTGGTCGAAGGGCTATGGCGACTTCGTGATGAAGCCGGATCTTTCGACGCTGCGGCGGGTGCCGTGGCTCGAAAAGACCGCGCTGGTGCTCAACGACGTGCTCGACCACCACACGCACGAGGATCTGCCGCATTCCCCGCGCGCCATTCTGCGCAAGCAGATCCGACGGCTGCAAGAGCGCGGCTACCTCGCCTATTTCGCGTCCGAGCTGGAGTTCTACCTGTTCAGCGAGACCTACGACACCGCTCGTGAGAAGCACTGGCAGAACCTCGATACCGCCTCGCCCTATATCGGCGACTATCTGATCGGCATCACCACCAAGGAAGAAGGGGTGATGCGGCGGCTGCGCAACGACATGCAGGCGGCCGGCGTGCCGATCGAGAACTCCAAGGGCGAATGGGGCCCGGGTCAGGAGGAGATCAACGTCCGCTACGCTGAAGTTCTGGAAATGGCGGACCGCCACGTCATCCTGAAGAACGGCGCCAAGGAGATCGCCGCGCAGGAAGGCAAGGCTATCTCGTTCATGGCCAAGTACAATTACGGCCTGGCCGGGAATTCCAGCCACATCCACAATTCGCTGTGGAGCGCCGACGGCAAGACGCCGCTGTTCTACGACAAGAAGGCGGAGTGGACCCTGTCGACGCTCGGCCAGCAATGGTCGGCCGGGCAGTTGCGCTACGCCAAGGAATTCACGTGGTTCCTGGCGCCCTACATCAACTCCTACAAGCGCTTTCAGTCGGGCACTTTCGCTCCGACCAAGATCATGTGGAGCGAGGACAACCGTACTGCCGGCTTCCGGCTCTGCGGTGAGGGTACCAAGGGCATCCGAATGGAGTGCCGTATCGGGGGCGCCGACCTCAACCCCTACCTCGCCTTCGCCGCGCTGATCGCCGCGGGGCTCGCCGGTATCGACGAGAAGCTGGAGCTGCAGAAGCCGTTCGTTGGCGACGCCTACCAAGCGGCTCGGCTGCCGGAGATTCCCAAGACGCTGCGCGAGGCGACCGAGACGATGGCGAAGTCGAAGATGTTGAAGGCGGCCTTCGGCGAGGACGTGCTCGACCACTATGTCCACACCGCGCGCTGGGAGCAGCTCGAATACGACCGCCGCATCACCGACTGGGAACTGCACCGGGGATTTGAGCGGTATTGATACATCCTGCGCGCCAGCGAAGGGCCGAAGCGATGAAAATGACGCTGTTGCACGATCTGCGGGCCTTCCTGGAAGCGCGTGATTTGCCTCTTATCGGTATGCGGGTCTTGCCGGGTAGAACGACCGAGTTCGTCTTGGAGCCGCGGGGCGAAGAGGACAGAAAGTGCCTGATCCGGATTTGTCGGCTGCCTGCCGAACTGGTTGTGAATTGACGGAGAGCCACCCTTGGAAACGATAAAGCTCAGATCCCCCATCGACGGCTCGGTCTACGCCGAACGGCCGGTCGCGACCGACCAGCAGGTCGGCGCGGCCGTCGAGCGCGCCAAGGCCGCGCAGCCTGACTGGGCGGCGCTTTCCGTCTCGGAACGCTGCCGCTACATGCTCGCCATGCTGGAGGCGCTGGTCGCCATGAGCGACGAGATCGTGCCGGAGATCGCCTGGCAGATGGGCCGGCCGACCCGCTACGGCGGCGAGTTCGGCGGCGTCAAGGAACGCACGCAGTACATGGTCGAGATCGCCGAGGCGGCGCTGAAGCCGGTCATGGCATCAAACCCGAAGGAGGGCTTCCGGCGTTACGTCAAGAAGGTGCCGCTCGGCGTGGTGATGGTGATCGCGCCGTGGAACTATCCCTACCTCACAGCCGTGAACACCATCGTGCCGGCACTGATCGCGGGCAACACGGTGATCCTGAAGCATGCCGCGCAGACGTTGCTGGTCGGCGAGCGTTTTGCCAAGGCTTTCGAGAAGGCCGGGCTGCCCAAGGGCGTTTTCCAGAACATCGTGCTGAACCATGGCCAGACCGAGAAGCTGCTCGGCTCGGGCAAGATCGACCACGTCAACTTCACCGGTTCCGTGACCGGCGGCCGCGCGATCGAGAAGGCGGCGGCGGGCACGTTCATGACGCTCGGGCTGGAGCTCGGCGGCAAAGACCCGGCCTATGTGCTGCCCGATGCCAAGCTCGACCATGCGGTGGCCAACCTTGTCGACGGGGCGTTCTTCAATTCCGGGCAGTGCTGCTGCGGCATCGAGCGCATCTATGTGCATGAGAAGGTCTATGACGCGTTCGTCGAAGGTTTCGTTGCCGAGACCAGGAACTACGTCGTCGGCAATCCGCTCGACGCCTCGACCACGCTGGGACCGATGGCGCAGGCGCGCTTCGCCGACCTGATCCGCGAACAGAAGGCGGAAGCGCTACGCAAGGGCGCGAAGGCGCATATCAACATGAAGGTCGAGAAGGACATTGCCGGCTCACCTTATCTCGCGCCAGAGGTGCTGACCGAGGTCAACCACCAGATGAGTGTCATGCGCGAGGAGAGTTTCGGCCCGATCGTCGGCATCATGAAGGTGCGCAACGATGAGGAGGCGATCGCGCTGATGAACGACAGCCCCTATGGCCTTACCGCTTCGATATGGACGCGCGACGTCGACCATGCGGCCGCCATCGGCGATCGCGTCGAGACCGGCACGATCTTCATGAACCGCTGCGACTATCTCGATCCCGCGCTGGTCTGGACCGGCGTGAAGGATACCGGCAAGGGCGCGGCGCTTTCGGCCATCGGCTACGACAATCTAACCCGGCCGAAATCCTACCATCTGCGTGAAGCGATCTAGGCGCGCGCAAAGACACAACACGATCAGGCGACAGTCCCATGAGCAAGTTCTTCTCGAAATGGAATTATCCGACGACCGTCCGCTTCGGCGTCGGCCGCATCTCCGAACTGCCGGACGCGCTGGCCGCAGCCGGCATCAAGAAGCCGCTGTTTGTCACCGATCCCGGCCTGGCGCGGCTGCCGCTGGTGGCCAGCACGCTCAAGCTGCTGGATGCCGCCAAGGTCATCTACGGCGTATTCTCTGACGTCAGGCCCAATCCGGTCGAGGCCAATCTGAACGCCGGCATCGCCGTCTTCAAGGCGGGCAAGCATGACGGCGTGGTGGCGTTCGGCGGAGGCTCGGCGCTCGACCTCGGCAAGCTCATCGCGTTCCAGGCCGGCCAGACGCGCCCGGTGTGGGATTTCGAGGATGTTGGCGACTGGTGGACGCGGGCCGATGCGGCGGCGATCGCGCCCATCGTGGCCGTGCCCACTACTGCCGGAACGGGTTCGGAGGTCGGCCGTGCTGCCGTGCTGACCAACGAGACCACTCACACCAAGAAGATCATCTTCCACCCCAAGCTGCTGCCTACAATAGTTATCGCCGATCCGGCGCTCAGCGTCGGCATGCCGCCGTTCATAACCGCCGGTACGGGAATGGACGCGCTGGCCCACTGCCTCGAGGCCTATTGTGCGCCGGGCTTTCACCCCATGGCCGACGGCATCGCCATTGAGGGCATGCGGCTGGTGTTCGAGAACCTGCCAAAGGCCTTCGCCGATGGCACCGATATCGTCGCCCGCGCCAACATGATGGCCGCCGCCGCCATGGGCGCGACCGCCTTCCAGAAGGGACTCGGCGCGATCCACTCGCTGTCGCATCCGGTCGGCGCGCTCTACGACACCCACCACGGCATGACCAACGCGGTGTTCATGCCCTATGTGCTCGCCTTCAACCGGCCGGCGGTCGAGGAACGCATCGGGCGGCTCTCAGCCTATCTCGGCGTCAAGGGAGGCTTCGACGGCTTCGCACGGACTGTGCTGAAGCTGCGTAAGGAACTGAAGGTTCCGCACACGCTGCCTGGCCTGATCAAGGACCTGTCGATGGACAAGAAGCGCAAGGCGCTGATCGCGGAGATGGCTCTGGCCGATCCGTCGACCGGCTCCAATCCGGTCAAGCTCACCAAGAAGGCGCTGGCCGGCATCCTTGAGAACTCGATCGAGGGTTCGCTTTAGAACCGGCGCGATGCAGCGCGTCCGGCATGGGAGGAGGCTGGAAGAGGAGGGTAGGGGAGATTGCTGTTCCGGCTAAGAATCGGCCGGAGGTCTGATTGCTCCCGCACAGGAAACAGTGTTTACTTTCCACGCCTCGGGGGTGTGGGTCTCACGAAATTCATCCGACTGTCATACGAGAACGATAACCGCATCAGGGGCGTCCTACGGCGTCAGTACAACGGAGAGACCAGATGTTCAGATTTACGGGAAAGATCCTTTCCCTCACGGCCACGTCGCTGATGGCGACGACCGCCTTCGTTTCCGCGCAGACCATGGACGAACTCGTCGCCGCGGCGAAGGCCGAGGGCCAGCTCACGACGATCGCGCTGCCGCATGACTGGTGCGGCTACGGCGACGTCATCGCCGGCTTCAAGGCCAAGTATCCGGAAATCACCATCAACGAGCTGAACCCGGATGCCGGCTCCAGCGACGAGATCGAGGCCATCAAGGCCAACAAGGACAACAAAGGCCCGCAGGCGCCCGACGTGATCGACGTCGGCCTGTCCTACGGCCCGGCTGCGAAGGCCGACGGGCTGATCCAGCCTTACAAGGTGTCGACCTGGGATTCGATCCCGGATTCGGCCAAGGACGCCGAGGGCCACTGGTACGGCGACTACTACGGCGTGCTGTCGTTCGAGGTGAACAAGGACCTGGTCCCGAATCCGCCGGCCGACTGGGCCGATCTGCTGAAGGACGAGTACAAGAACGCCGTGGCGCTGGCCGGCGATCCGCGCGCGTCCAACCAGGCGATCCAGGGTGTCTACGCGGCCGGCCTTTCCAAGGGCGCGGCAGCGGGCGAGGCAGCCGGTACGGCCGGTCTCGACTTCTTCAAGGAGCTCAACGCCAAGGGCAACTTCGTGCCGGTTATCGGCAAGGCGGCTACGCTGGCGCAGGGCCAGACGCCGATCCTGATCACTTGGGACTACAACGCGCTCGCCGGCCGCGACACGCTGAACGGCAATCCGCCCGTCGACGTCATCGTGCCGAAGACCGGCGTCGTCGCCGGCGTCTACATCCAGGCCATCAGCGCGTTCGCTCCGCATCCGAACGCCGCCAAGCTGTGGATGGAGTATCTCTATTCGGATGAAGGCCAGCTCGGCTGGCTGAAGGGCTACTGCCACCCGATCCGCTTCAACGATCTCGCCAAGCGCGGCGTGATCCCGCAGGAGATGCTCGATAAGCTGCCGCCGGCTGCTGCCTACGAGGCGGCGGTGTTCCCGACGCTCGACGAGCAGGCTGCGGCCAAGGAAGCGATCACCAAGAACTGGGATTCGGTGGTCGGCGCCAACGTTCAGTAAGAATGCAGACCGGGCGGCCCAGGGCCGCCCGGTTCCTTTTCAAGGTGTCGGCACCCGGCGTATGACAGATATCGGCCTTTCGGACGGCATGGCCGCGGGAAAGCCCGCACCGGCTGCGCGCGGCATGCGCCTGCCGACCCACTGGCTGGGCGTCGCTCCGTTTTTTCTGTTCGCGCTGATGTTCCTGATCCTGCCGACCACCTATCTCGTGATCGGAGCATTCCAGAACGACCAGGGCGAGTTCACGCTTGCCAACATTCTCGCACTGTTCCAGCCCTCGATCCTCGCGGCGTACTGGATCTCCATCAAGGTTAGCTTGGCGTCGGCGATCCTCGGGGCGCTGGTCGGGCTTGCGCTCGCCATCGCCATCGTGCGCGGCGGCCTGCCGAACTGGGTGCGGTCGAGCACGATGACGTTCTCCGGCGTCGCCTCTAATTTCGCCGGCGTACCTCTGGCCTTTGCCTTCCTGGCGACGCTCGGACGGCTGGGATTGGTCACCGTCCTCCTGCGTTCGATCGGCGTCGACATCTACGCGCTGGGCTTCAACATCCTTTCCTTCTGGGGTTTGACGCTGACCTACCTGTTCTTCCAGATCCCGCTGATGGTGGTGATCATCACGCCCGCCATCGACGGGCTCAAGCGGGAATGGGGCGAGGCAGCGGCCACCCTTGGCGCCACCCAGGCGCAGTACTGGCGGCTGGTGGTGATACCGGTGATCTGGCCGAGCTTCCTCGGCACGGTCATCCTGCTGTTCGCCAATTCCTTCGGCGCGATCGCCACGGCCTACGCGCTTACAGGTTCCTCGCTCAACATCGTCCCCATCCTGCTCTACGCGCAGATCCGCGGCGACGTGCTGCACAATCCGCATCTCGGCTATGCGCTCGCCTTCGGCATGATCTTCATCACCGGCATCGCCAACGTCTTCTATATCTGGATGCGGACGCGCTCCGAGCGGTGGCTCAAATGAAGAGCGGTCGCTTCTGGGCCTGGGTCACGTTCGGCGTCGGCGCCGCCTATTTCTTCATCCCGCTGATCGCGACGCTGGAGTTCTCGCTGCGCATGCGACGCGGCCAGTATTCCTTCGACGCCTACCGGGTGGTTTTCGGCGACGACCGCTTCCAGGCGACCTTCGCCTACTCGGTCACGGTGGCCATCTTCACCATCATCCTCGGTGTTCTGATCGTTGTTCCTACGGCCTATTGGATCAGGCTGCGCATGCCGTACCTGCGGCCGGTGGTTGAATTCATCACGTTGCTGCCGCTGATCATCCCGGCGATCGTCATCGTGTTCGGCTACATACGGATGTATGGGTCGAACTCGCCGCTGCCCTTCCTCGCCACGGCGCGCGGCACCGACCTCTTGCTGATCATCGGCTATGCCACCCTGGCGCTGCCCTACATGTACCGCGCCGTCGACACCGGCCTTCGAACGATCGACGTGCGTACGCTGACCGAGGCGGCGCAGATCCTCGGCGCGGGATGGACGACGATTATCGCGCGCATCATCCTGCCCAACGTGCTGATCGCCGTGCTTTCGGGCGCCTTCCTGACCTTCGCCATCGTCATCGGCGAATTCACGATGGCGAGCCTGCTGAACCGGCCCGCTTTCGGCCCCTACCTGCAGAACATCGGCGCCAACCGCGCCTACGAACCGGCCGCCCTGGCCATCATCTCCTTCGCGATCACCTGGGGCTGCATGTCAGTCATCCAGGTGCTGTCGCGCTTCGCTCCCAAATCGGCCAACCGCCCTAACTGACCGAGAGACGCCATGGCCGATCCGTTCCTCTCCATCCAGCATATCCGGAAGTCCTTCGGCCCCACGACAGTCGTGCAGGATTTCAACCTCGACGTCGGCGCCGGCGAGTTCGTGTCCTTTCTGGGGCCCTCGGGCTGCGGCAAGACGACGGTGCTGCGCATGGTGGCGGGCTTCGAGGAGCCGACCTCCGGCAAGATCGTCGTCGGCGGCAAGGACGTCACGCGGCTGAAGCCCAATCAGCGCAACGTCGGCATGGTGTTCCAGGCCTATGCGCTGTTTCCCAACCTGACCGTCGCGCAGAACGTCGCCTTCGGGCTGAAAGTGGCGGGCGTTTCCAAGGCAGAGACGGATGCGCGCGTCGCCGAGATGCTCTCCATCATCAAGCTGCCGCAGTTTGGGGACCGTTATCCCTACCAGCTGTCCGGCGGACAGCAGCAGCGCGTGGCGTTAGCCCGCGCGCTTGCGCCGCGCCCGAAGCTGCTGCTGCTCGACGAGCCGCTCTCCGCGCTCGACGCCAAGGTGCGCGTCGCATTGCGCGACGAGATCCGCTCGATCCAGAAGAATTTGGGTATCACCACCGTGTTCGTGACTCACGACCAGGAGGAGGCGTTGTCGATTTCCGACCGTATCGTGGTCATGTATGGCGGCAAGGCGGAGCAGGTCGGCACGCCGTTCGAAATCTACAACCGCCCGTCGACGCGCTTCGTCGCAAATTTCGTCGGAACGCTGAACGTGCTGGAGGCGACCGTCGCCGACTCGGCGAGCGGCCGCGTGCGCGTCAACGACCAGGACGTCGAACTGTCGCGCCCTATCGAGGGAAAAAGGTCGGGAGATGCGCTCTCTCTCGCCCTGCGGCCGGAAGCGATTTCGATCGGCGATCACCCTGGACGGGGGACGCGGATCGGCGGCGAGATATCGGAGGTCAGCTTCTTGGGCTCGGTCATCCGCATCCGCGTCGGCGTCGGGCCCACCGCGGTGTCGTTGGATACCTTCAACAATCCCTCCACGCCGCCCCCCCGCGTGGGAGAAAAGGCCCACATCAGTTTTTCCGCGCAGGACGTTCTGGTCCTGCAGGACTGACGGCGGCCGCGTGGAGTGCTATTCGGCCTTGGCGTGGCGCGCGCGCACCTGCTCGGTGATCTCCGTCAGCCCTTTGTCGAGGGCATCGAAAACCTCGCGCGCGCTGATGGCCGGGAGGATGACCCTGCCCACTTCGCTGAACCCCCCTTCGGGGTTTCGCTGGACCAGCGTGAAGCGCAGGCTGGTCGAGTTCATCTGAAGGTCGGCAACGTCGTCGGCATAGATGTGTCGCATCGTCTGATCCTGCCATTCGGGATGATCGTGACGCGGCCATGGACCGCAGGGCGTGCCGTGTCAACGTCAATGCGTCATTTTAGAGCGGTTCAGGGTCAGATGGAATCGTTCTGCCGGAGGCAATTCGACGCCAAGGTCGAGGGGAGTGTCGCAGGCGGTACCGGGGTACGGACAAGACGCACGCCGAATGTCTTGGGTCGAATTGACCCGGCCCGAAGGGCGCTGGCGGATGGCCGCCACGTCAGCCGGCAGGCCCGATGCACCGCGTCGGGCCTGCACCGCCTTCCTTGCGGATTATCTCGCCATCGAGCGAACGGAACTGTTTCCATCTAACCCTGAACCGCTCTAGGGGCCGATGCCTGGCGCAGGATGGGAGAGGCGGATACGAGGCGGCCTGCTCCCGATCGAGTCCGCCGGTGTCCGGCAACGGAAGGGCGGCTCCGCGCGACACGGCCATGGGTCTGCCCGAATTTCGCCGCCGGTTGCTGGTCAACCATGGTGACGTGTACCGGTTGCGTGCCGACGCCGCCGCTACCGGTGCCTGCGGGTCCGTGGCCACGTAGGTCATTGTCTTTTGAGGGAGCTGAAATGATACCGACTTCGCAAGCCGGCGGTGCCGCCGCAACCTTTGTCGCAATCTTGTTGGGCCTCGCCGCGCCGGCGCTCGCCGCGGCCGACGGACCGGACTATTTCCGCGTCATCGGCGTCAAGGCCGGCAACGTTCTCAACATGCGCTCCGGTCCGGGCCAGTCCCACTCGGTCGTGGGCTCCATTCCGGCCGGTACCGACGGCGTGCGCAACCTCGGCTGCCAGGGCGGCATGACCTTGGAAGAATTCAGCAAGGCGACCGAGGCCGAACAGGCCGCGGCGCGCTATCGCCGCTGGTGTAACGTCGAGTTCCGCGGAACGACCGGCTGGGCGGCCGGTTGGCATCTGGCCGAAGGTCAAGGGCCCGCGGTGACGGCGGCTCCCGCCGTGGAGCCGCCGGTCCTGGGTACCAAATGGGTGCTCACGAGCGTTTCGGGAACGCCTGCGAGGGGTGACGCGTGGCTCACGCTTTCGAAGGACAACACGGTCAACGGCAATGCCGGCTGCAACACGTTCCGCGGCGGCGCAAGGGTCGGGGCCGGCACCATCACCTTTGATCCGCTGGCGTCGACCATGATGGCCTGCACGGAGGACGGCGTTTCGGCGCAGGAGTCCGATCTGCACGCAGTTCTGCTCGGCACCACCACCTTCCGCGTCGAGGGCGGCAGGCTGACCATCACGCAGCCCGCCGGCAACAAGACCGCCGTCTTCGAACAGCGGCCGTAAGATCGCTCAAAGCTTGCCGATCTTCTTCCGCCTCCGCGTTCGGCGGGGGCGGAGGGACATCTGGGTCAGGCAAATTCCCCACATACTACGTGCTCGCCGCTGGTGACGAGGGCCCGCGCGGACGCATGGCAACGGTATGCCGCACAATTCGGGCGTCGCGTCTCATAACGCGCGCCTTTGCGTGCCAACGCCAACGGCCAGCGTCATCGCCAGCGTCAAGGTTGCCGACAAGGACCTGAAGGCGCCAACGTCGACTTCCGGGACCATGAAGCGGACGGCGTCGATGCGGGCCAGCGGACTGGTCGGCAGGTCGGTTATGACGACCACGTCGGCATTGCGCTTAACCGCGCTTTCGGCCAGCGCGATCGTGTCCGGGGTGTAGGGCGCAAAGCTTATCGCGATCAGCGCATCGCCTTGGCCGATCAGATGAGCCGACGACAGATTTCCCGTTCCGCTGTGGAGGATCGCCGGTATCTGCATCTTCTCGAAGGCATAGGCGAGATAGGTGGCCACGGGGAATGTCCGCCGCAGCCCGACAAGATGAATCGTGCGGGCTCCGGCGAGGACGGCCACCGCCCGTCGCAATGCGTCGGGATCGATGGTGCGGGTCAGGCTTTCGATCGAGGTCCGCCCGGCCTCTGCGAACTCCGCGAGGAGAAACTGGGGCGCCTGCGCATCGCCGTTCCGCAGCTTCGAAAGCCGTGAGGCGTAGTCAGGCCAGTTCTGGGAGTACTCCTCCCGAAACAGTTTCTGCATCTCTGAAAAGCCGGAAAACCCCATCTCCTGGCAAAAACGCATGAAGGCCGAAGGCGGAACCTGCGCACCCGCGGCGAGTTCGGCCACCGTCGAGACGGCAACGACCGCGGGGTTGGCTGCGACATATTCTGCGCACTGCTTCAGCCTCTTCGGCAGCGCATTGCCGCGCAGGCGCAACATTTCGAAGAAGTCCGCCGAGTTCCTGGGCTTGCTGGTTTCCGACGGATTCATGTCCGGATCTCGATGTCGCACCACATCGTGCTTATGGAATTTTCATTCCATTCCCACAAGCCGAGAGGCGGCCGATTTCGTTCCGTTGCGGACGGATCACCGAATGACCAGGATCTGCAGGTCGGCGACGTTGGTGCCGATCGCGCCGGCAATCAGAAGATCGCTGCCGCCCGGTGGAGGTTGGCACAGCCTTGGGCCAGACACTCGCGGCATGTCAGGATGGGACAACAGATCCATTGAACCTGCCAGGAGCTATGCCGGCGGCGCTATACGTTGGAGCTTAGTCAATATTATCAATGGCTTGGATGGTGGGCGTGACAGGGATTGAACCTGTGACCCCTACGATGTCAACGTAGTGCTCTCCCGCTGAGCTACACGCCCATCCGAGCCGCGCATACACCACAGATCGGGAATGGAAGCAAGGGCGCAAACTGCGTCCTTTTGAATG
>JAEUMA010000629.1 GCA_016793565.1 Rhizobiaceae bacterium | reverse complement strand
AGCTCCGACATCGATACCTGCATGGGTATCGCACGCGGGGTCAGGACCGGAACAGTCTGGGTCAACACCTTCATGGAAGGCTACCCGGAATTGCCGTTCGGCGGATACAAGCAGTCCGGCATCGGACGCGAACTCGGGAAGCGCGCCGTGGAGGACTATACGGAAGAGAAAACCATCCAGTTTCATCGCGGCCGGCGCACCGGGTGGTGGGTCGACTGAGTTTGGAAATGGCAGGCGACGATGCGCGCCCGCTGTATGTGAATGCAACAAGGGAGGAATGTTCATGTTGCGCAAACTGCTTATCGGAACCATGCTTTCGACGGCCCTGTCGGTCAGCTATGCCGCCCCGTCCTTCGCCGAGGAGGTGGAGGTGCTTCACTGGTGGACGTCGGGCGGTGAAGCGGCCGCCCTTGACGTGCTCAAGAAGAACCTTGAGGCACAGGGCGTGACCTGGAAGGACATGCCGGTGGCCGGCGGCGGCGGCGAAGCCGCAATGACCGCGCTACGCGCCCGCGTCACCGCAGGCAACCCGCCGACGGCCGTGCAGGCACTGGGCTTCGACATCACCGACTGGGCCCAGCAGGGCGTGGTCGGCGACCTGACCGAGGTTGCGACAAAGGAAGGCTGGGATGCGGTGATCCCCGCCGCCCTGCAGAAATTCTCCAAGTACGACGGCAAGTGGATCGCCGCGCCGGTGAACGTCCACTCCACCAACTGGGTTTGGATCAACAAGAAGGCACTGGATGCCGCCGGTGGCAAGGCTCCGGAATCCTGGGACGAATTGGTCGCCCTGCTCGACAAGATGAAGGCGAATGGGATCACTCCGATCGGCCATGGCGGCCAGGCCTGGCAGGACGCCACCATCTTCGACGCCGTCGTGCTGTCTGAGGGTACCGACTTCTACAAGGCCTCTATGATCGACCTCGATCCGGCAGCGCTGAGCGGCCCGCAGATGGTCGAAGTGTTCGACAAGATGGCCAAGCTGCGCAGCTATGTCGACGACGACTTCTCCGGCCGCGACTGGAACCTGGCCTCAGCGATGGTCATCGAAGGCAAGGCCGGCATGCAGTTCATGGGCGACTGGGCCAAGGGCGAGTTCCTGAAGGCCGGCCAGAAGCCCGGCGTGGACTTCGTCTGCATCCGCTTCCCGGGCACGCAGGGCGCCGTCACCTTCAACTCAGACCAGTTCATGATGTTCAAGGTGGGCGACGCCAACAAGGACGCGCAGATGAAGATGGCCGCCGCCATCGAGGATCCGGCGTTCCAGTCGGCCTTCAACGTCGTCAAGGGTTCGGCGCCGGCCCGCACCGACGTGTCCAACGAGGCCTTTGACGATTGCGGCAAGAAGGCTATCGCCGACCTGGCCGATGCCGACAAGAACGGCAAGCTGTTCGGGTCGATGGCCCACGGCCATGCCAATCCGGCGGCGGTGAAAAACGCCATGTATGACGTCATCACCCGCCACTTCAACGGCGAGCTGGACTCCGCAGCCGCCGCCGCAGCGCTGGCCGAGGCGGTCGCAGCCGCCAAGGGCTGATCTGGGCCGGGGGTCGGAAGACGGCTTCCACAGTCCCATCCCTACGGCCTTGCATCGCAAGGCCGTAGGCCGGGTTAGTTCTCATTCACCCGCACGGAGCCCGAGATGGCCCAGACGCAGGCCGAAATCGTTCCGGTACTGACCCAGCGCACCAGCCGCGCACCCAAGGAAGCGCTGCAGGAGTGGTTGCCCAAGCTCGTGCTGGCGCCGAGCTTTGCGCTGATCCTGCTGTTCGTCTACGGCTTCATCGTCTTCACCGCCGCTCTGTCGCTGACGGGCTCGAAGCTGCTGCCGGATTTCTCCACCTGGGTCGGCCTCGGCAACTACGTCCGCCTGTTCAACCACCCCAACTGGATCACCGCGCTCAAGAACCTCGCGATATTCGCCAGCCTCTACATCATCGTCTGCAGCGTGCTGGGTCTTGGGCTCGCCATCCTGCTCGACCAGAAGATCCGAGGCGAGGGTTTCCTGCGGCCGATCTACCTCTATCCGATGGCGCTCTCCTTCATCGTGACAGGCGTCGCCTGGAAGTGGTTTCTCGATCCCGGCATCGGACTGGAACATGTCATGCACAGCTGGGGTTGGGAGAGCTTTTCCTTCCGTTGGATCAAGGACGGAAAGTTCGCCATCTATACGATCGTGATCGCGGCCGTCTGGCAGTCCTCCGGTTTCGTGATGGCCATGTTCCTCGCCGGCCTGCGCGGCGTCGACAACGAGGTGATCAAGGCGGCCCAGATCGACGGCGCCTCCACCATGACCATCTACCGCCGCATCATCATCCCTCTGATGCGGCCGGTGTTCCTCTCCGCCTTCGTGGTGCTGGCACACCTCGCGATCAAGTCCTACGACCTGGTGGTTGCGATGACCGACGGCGGCCCCGGTACCGCCACCTGGACGCCGGCGCTGTTCATGCAGAAATTCACCTTCGGCCGCAACGAGATGGGCATGGGGGCAGCTTCCGCGATGGTGATGATGATGATGATCTTCTCGATCATCGTGCCCTACCTCTACTCGGAACTGCGCGGAGGGCGCCGCTCATGAGCGCCGTGTCCCAGGACAACGCCGCCCGCAGCGGCACGCTGGCGCGCGCCGTCATCTACACGGTGCTCATCCTGTTCGCCGTCTACTATCTGCTGCCGCTCTACGTGATGCTGGTCAACTCGCTGAAGCCGCTGAACGAGATCCGCGAGGGCAACATGATGGCCCTTCCCCGCGAATGGACCATCGCACCCTGGCTGAGCGCCTGGTCGACAGCACAGATTGGTGTCTCGCCGACCGGCCTGCGGCCCTACTTCCTCAATTCGGTGCTGATGGTCGTGCCGGCGGTGGCGCTCTCCACCATCTTGGGCGCGCTGAACGGCTACGTGCTGACCAAATGGCGCTTCCGCGGCGACAACATCGTCTTCGGCATGATGCTGCTGGCCTGCTTCATTCCCTTCCAGATCGTGCTGATCCCGTCGGCGCGCATTCTCGGCCTCACCGGCCTCGCCGGTACCATTACGGGGCTTGTGCTGATCCACGCCATCTACGGCCTGGGCTTCACGACGCTGTTCTTCCGCAATTATTACGAGGCGTTCCCGACCGAACTGGTGCGCGCAGCGCAGATCGACGGCGCGTCATTCTTTCAGATCTTCCGCCGCATCCTTCTGCCGTCCTCGGGACCCATCATAGTGGTGACGGTGATCTGGCAGTTCACCAACATCTGGAACGATTTTCTGTTCGGCTCGTCCTTTTCGAGCTTCGATTCCATCCCGATCACGGTGGCGCTCAACAACCTGGTGAACTCCTCCACCGGCGTGAAGGAATACAACGTGCATTTCGCCGGCGCGATCCTGGCTGCTCTCCCCACCCTCGTCGTCTACATCGTCTCCGGACGCTATTTCGTGCGCGGCCTGATGGCCGGCGCCGTGAAGGGATGATCCATGTCCTTCCTTGAGATCGACAACCTCGAAAAGTCCTTCGGCGCCACCAAGATTCTCAAGGGGGTGTCCCTGGAGATCGAGGAAGGAGGCTTCCTCGTCCTCGTCGGTCCGTCAGGCTGCGGCAAGTCCACGCTCCTCAACACCATCGCCGGCCTGGAGCCGATCACCGGAGGTGAAATCCGCATAGCCGGACGACGTGTCAACGACCTGCACCCGTCCAAGCGCGACATCGCCATGGTTTTCCAGTCCTACGCCCTCTACCCGAACATGACGGTGGGTCAGAACATCGCCTTCGGCATGGAGATCCGTGGCGTGCCCAAGGCCGAACGCGACAAAGCGATCGCCAACGTCGCCGGCCTGCTGCAGATCGGCCATCTGCTCGACCGCAAGCCCAGCCAGCTTTCCGGTGGCCAGCGCCAGCGCGTCGCCATGGGCCGGGCGTTGGTGCGCAACCCGCAGGTCTTCCTGTTCGACGAGCCACTGTCCAACCTCGACGCCAAGCTGCGCATCGACATGCGTACCGAGATCAAACGGCTGCACCAGCGCATGAAGACGACCATCGTCTACGTCACGCACGACCAGATCGAGGCGATGACGCTGGCGACCAAGATCGCCGTACTGAAGGATGGCATCCTGCAGCAGTTCGGCACGCCGGCCGAAATCTACAACAATCCGGTCAACATGTTCGTGGCCGACTTCATGGGCTCGCCGGCGATGAACCTGGTGCCGGCGACGATCGGCGCCAACGGCAACGGGCTCTCCATCGACCTCGACCGCGGCAACGGCGCGCCGATCTCGCTGCCGCTTGCCGGCGCGCCGGCGAGCCTTGCCGCCTATCAGGGCAAGAAGGTGGTGTTCGGGATCCGGCCAGAGGCGCTGACCGATCCGGACGGAGCAGATCGCAACGCCAGCGCGCTGGCTAGCGCAGACTGCCATATCGAGGTGGTCGAACCGGCGGGATCGGACACGTTTGCCGTCACCAATCTAGGCGGCAAGGGCGTGGTCGCGAGGCTGCGCGCCGACGCCAACATCCAGGCCGGCACGACGGCGCCGCTCGCGTTCAATCTGAGCAAAGCGGTGTTCTTCGACCCCGCCACCGAAGCGCGGATCGGGTAAGGTCGATACGAAGATGAGTGTCGCGCTCTTGCACACCCCATGACCCCCGACATCGTCATCATAGGCTCCGGCATCGGCGGCGCGACTGTCGCATCCGCGCTGGCCGGCAACGGCGCGAAGATCGTCATTCTGGAGCGCGGCGAGCGCATGCCGCAGATCCCGGAAACCCGCGATACCTTGGCCGTATTCGGCCGCGGCTATTTCCGGCCGAAGGAGATGTGGCGGGAGGCCGGCGGCGAAAGATTCAACCCCGGCAATTTCTACTACGTGGGTGGCAACTCGAAGCTCTACGGCGCCGTGCTCCTGCGCTACCGCAAGGAAGACTTTGCCGAGTTGGAACACATGGGTGGCCTCTCGCCCGCCTGGCCGTTCTCCTACGAGGAACTGGAGCCTTGGTACACGGCCGCCGAGCAGCTTTTTCAGGTGCGCGGCACTCTTGGCGAAGACCCAACCGAGCCGTTCCACTCAAAGCCCTACGCGTACCCGCCTGTGCCCGACGAAAAGCCGATCGCGCGCGCCCGCGAAGAACTGAAAGGCCTCGGCCTGCACCCGTCGACC
>JAEUMA010000602.1 GCA_016793565.1 Rhizobiaceae bacterium | reverse complement strand
GCCTCAAGGCGGCGTTGGAGAAAGACTGGGGCTGGAAGGACCTGCGCGTCGCCTCCCACCTCATTCCCGAGGTTCAGAAAATCCTGCGCAAGGAGAACTGGTGCGTCACCGCGGCAATCCACAAGGACATGGATTTTTCGCGCGCCACGCTGATCGCACTCTACCCCGGCCTGAAGAACGAAGCCTATGGCATCGCCTGCGATATCGGCTCGACCACCATCGCGATGCACCTCGTGTCGCTGCTGTCGGGACGACTCGTGGCGTCGTCGGGCACGTCCAACCCACAGATCCGCTTCGGCGAGGATCTGATGAGCCGTGTCTCCTACGTGATGATGAACCCTGACGGGCGCGAGGCGATGACCAAGGCCGTGCGCGAGGCGGTCAACGGCCTGATCGAGAAGGTGTGCGCGGAAGGCGGCGTCGACCGCGACGACATCTTCGACCTCGTCTTCGTCGCCAACCCGATCATGCACCACCTCTTCCTCGGCATCGACCCCACAGAGCTCGGCCAGGCGCCCTTCGCGCTTGCTGTGTCAGGCGCGGTCCAGGGCTGGGCGCATGAGATCGGCATCGATGCCAATCCCGGCGCGCGCTTCTACATCCTGCCGTGCATCGCCGGCCATGTCGGCGCGGACGCAGCCGGCGCAACGCTTTCGGAAGGTCCGCACCGGCAGGACCGCATGATGCTGCTGGTGGATGTCGGCACCAACGCCGAGATCGTGCTCGGAAACCGCAATCGCGTGGTGGCGGCCTCCTCGCCGACGGGGCCGGCCTTCGAGGGTGCGGAGATTTCCTCCGGCCAGCGCGCCGCTCCGGGGGCCATCGAGCGCGTGCGCATCGACCCCGATACGCTGGAGCCGAAATACCGCGTCATCGGCGTCGATAAATGGTCGGACGAGGAAGGCTTCGAGGAAGCGGCCGCCGCCACCGGCGTCACCGGCATCTGCGGGTCGGCCATCATCGAGGTCGTCGCGGAGATGTACCTCTCGGGGATCATCTCGGAGGACGGCGTGGTCGACGGCGCGCTGGCGGCGAGAACCGCGCGTATCCTGCCGAACGGGCGCACCTTCTCCTATCTGCTTCGCGACGGCGAGCCCCGGATCACCGTGACCCAGAACGATGTGCGCGCCATTCAGTTGGCAAAAGCCGCACTCTATGCGGGCGTCAAGCTGCTGATGGAGAAGCAAGGCGTGGCCGAGGTCGACATGATCCGCTTCGCCGGCGCTTTCGGTTCCTTTATCGACCCGAAATACGCCATGGTGCTCGGCCTCATCCCGGATTGCGACCTTGCCGACGTCAAGGCAGTGGGCAATGCGGCCGGCACCGGGGCGCTGATGGCCCTGCTCAACCGCAACCATCGGCGCGAGATCGAACAGACCGTCGGCCGGATCGAGAAGATCGAGACGGCGCTGGAGCCGCATTTCCAGCAGTTGTTTATCGATGCGATGGCCCTGCCGAACAAGGTCGACCCGTTCGCCAAGTTGTCGGCGGCGGTCAAGCTGCCGCCCAGAAAAGCGGTCGGCGAGGAAGGCGCGCCATGGGATGGAGCCCCTCGCCGCCGTTCGCGAGAGGAACGCGCGGCACGGCGCGAGCGCGGGTAGCCCGCCGCCGGCCGCTCAGAAGCGGCCTGTCGCGCGAAACTGCTCGAAGGCCGCCCTGATGTGGTCGGCCGCGGCCTTGACCGGGGCGCTGGCATCCGGCGCCACCAGCATGGCCAGGCTGTAAGAGTTCATCTCTGGCAACCCGTCCGCCTCGGTGAGCGCGACGAGATCGCCGCCGATAAACGACTTCGGCATCGGCGCTATGGCCAGATCCGCCAGGATCGCCGCCCGCTGTCCGGCCGTATGCGAACTCATATAGGCGATGCGGTAATTGCGGCCGTCGCGGCCCAGTGCCTCGAGCGCGCCGGCGCGCCAGGCGCACCCCTCCTCCCACACCGATATCGGCAGCGGCTCGCGCAGATGCGCGCAGCCTCCCTTCATTCCGGCCCATATGACCGGCTCCGTCAGCAGAACCTCCGACCCACTCATGTTCGCCGCGAACGAGTTGGTCAAAAGGGTAATGTCGAGCGTGCGATCGTCCATGCGCCGGCGCAGGTTGACGCTGAGGTCGATGGTGACGTCGACCGCGATCGAGGGATGCGTCTGCGCGAAACGCTTCAGCACGGTGGGCAGCACCCTCTCGCCGTAGTCGTCGGGCGAACCCAGCCGAACCACGCCCGAAATGTCCGGAACGATGAATTTCGACACCGCTTCGCGGTTGATGGCGAGCAGCCGCCGCGCATAGCCCAGCAGCATCTCGCCTTCCGTTGTCAGCGTCACAGATCGCGCGTCGCGCATGAAGACGGCGCGGCCAAGCGTGTCCTCCAACTTCTTGATCTGCATCGACACCGCCGACGGCGTCCGGAACACGGTCGATGCCGCGGTGGTGAAGCTGCCGGTCTCCGCGATGGCCACGAAGGTGCGAAGCACATCCAGATCGAGCGTCGGAAGCGGGTGGTTGAGCGGTGCGGTCATGTTCCAATCTTCAGTTTTGTTGATCTAACTAATCACTTCATTTCGTTTGATTGAACACAAATCATGGCCGATAGTCAATCCTGTTCCAAGCGTGGGACGAAAGCCGGAAATCCTGGTCCGCCAACTCGTCACATGCCGGATACACGTCAGGCCTAGGGCCTGCCGACATGGACCGCGCCTGCGAAATCAGGCCCGAAACGACAAGGGAGAGCTGTGATGTCCATTCTATCGACGCTGGGGCGGATCGCCTCGGAGTACAACGCCGCCCGCGCCCGCTATCTGACCGAGAGAGCCGTCCGCGCGCTGCCGGCGGAACTGCGCAAGGATATCGGCTGGCCCGACGCCCATGACAACCGCGCCAATCTCGGCGTGGGAACCTGGGCCGGCGATAAGTGACGCGTTGCGAACTCTGACCTGCCGGCAAACCCGATGCCGGCAGGTCAGACAGATATGCAGAACGTGCATGCCGCGCATGAGACAGGCGCATAGCGCCGGCAAAAACGCCGTAAGCCGTTGCCACAAAACGTTAATTCTTGCGCAATTGCCGTGTTCGAAAGCGGACGGTGTCGTTTTTTAGCTCACGCGCTTCGCTTTTGCCGCTGAGTTCGCGCCGCCGCGCTCCTATATCCACGCCAGAAACGAGTTGCCCCACTCCGCCGAGTGTTTCCTGCGCGAAGGCACCCGTCAAACATGATGGAGTTGTGCCATGAAGATGATTGCCCGCCTGTTCTCGAGCCGCCGCGCCTCGAACCCGACCACCGTCTTCGAGCGTGAACGGCTTTCCCGCACGATGCCCGGCCAGACCGCTTCGCTCGCCGCGTCGCGCTACGGCTTCATCGTCAACTGACCGCATTCGACAGCATTTGCCATGGCCCGGGCATGCCTGGGCCGTTTTGTTTCAGCGGAATGCTCACCTTCGGGCTCTTCGGCACGGATAGCTCAAAAATGATTGGGCTCGCCGGCGGCACACATTGACAGCGGAAAAATTTCCTGATCACGCTTTGCTGATAGCGACATTCCGTTCGCGTTACCGACATTGCGTGAGGCATCCTTGAGCAGACATCCGATCAAGAGATCGATCGTCTTCTTCCTGATACCCGACTTCACCATGATCGCATTCGCGACGGCGCTCGAGCCGCTGCGGTCGGCCAACCGCATGCTCGGCTACGATGCCTACCACTGGCGGCTGGCCAGCTTCGACGGCCGGCCCGTCAACGCTTCCAACGGCGTGGAATGCGCCGTCAATACGTCGCTGGAGGAAGAACGCCGCAAGATGGCCGGACCGGACCGTCCGTCCATGGTCATCGTCTGCAGCGGCATCAACGTCGAAAGCTACCAGAACCGCTCGGCATTCGCCTGGCTGCGCGAGGAGTACAACCGCGGCGTGGCGATCGGCGGCCTGTGCACCGGCGCGCATGTCCTGGCGGCGGCCGGGCTGCTGTCCAACAAGCGCTGCGCCATCCATTGGGAAAACCTCCCCGGCTTTGCCGAGGCCTTTCCGAAGGCCAATGTCTTCGCCGACCTCTTCGAGGTCGACCAGAACATCTACACCTGCGCCGGCGGCACCGCCGCGCTCGACATGATGCTGAAGCTGATCGGTGACGATTTCGACGACGGGCTCGTCAACCGCGTCTGCGAGCAGGTGCTGACCGACCGGGTGCGCAGCCCCACCGATCGCCAGCGGCTGCCGCTGCGCGCGCGCCTTGGCGTGCAGAACTCCAAGATTCTGACCATCATCGAACTAATGGAAGCCAATCTGTCGGAGCCGCTTTCGCTGATCGAAATCGCCGACCATGTCGGCCTTTCGCGCCGCCAGATCGAGCGCCTGTTCCGCACGGAGATGGGCCGCTCGCCGGCGCGATACTATCTGGAGATCCGCCTCGACCGAGCACGGCATCTGCTGCTGCAGTCGGCTATGCCGGTGGTAGAGGTCGCCGTCGCCTGCGGCTTCGTTTCGGCGTCGCACTTCTCGAAATGCTATCGCGAACTCTACTCTCGCTCGCCGCAGCAGGAGCGCGTCGACCGCAAGCAGCTGATCGCCGCCTGAGCTCTCTACTTCCCGTCCCAGCGCCAGGACCGGTCCCGCCACATTTTTTCGCCTACCAGGCAATCGAAGCCGCCGCCCTCCTGCACCAGCCGAACCGGCGGACGTTCAGGCTCCAGCCGCGCCCATTCGGCAGACGCCGCGCCCGCCAGTTCCAGCACCAGCTTTCGCCGGATCGCGTCGGGAAACTGCGACCAGCTGTTGACCGGCACCAGGAAGGCCCCGGATCCGCCGATGACGCAATCCTCGTAGTAGCGGTCGAGATCCGTAACGTCGTAGGAGCTGCTCAGCCCGCCATTAGTCATCAGCGGCAGGCCGTTGATGGTGATCCCCTGCGCGATCACGCGGTCACGGATCATGTCCACAGGGGGGCCCTGATTGTTGGGGCCGTCGCCGGAGATGTCGATGACCCTCTTGAAGCCACGAAAGCCGCTTTCCGCGAACAGATCAGCAGCGAAGCCGAGCGCATTGGCGATCGACGTGCGCCGCGCGCTGGCCGGCGGCATGGCCGAAAGCCGCTCGGCAAAATGAACGGCATCCTCGCGACCAGCGATCAGCGTCCACGGCACGACGACGCGCTGCATGGATGCGCCGGCCCATTCGAAATAGGTCACGGCGATCCTGCCGTGCATGCCCGACTGGATCGCCTCTATGACGCCCTGGTCCGTCAAGGCCGCGATGTAGCCGTCGCGCTGGATGGCCAGTTCTTCCGGCGACATGGACAGCGACACGTCGACCGCGAGCACGAGTTCAACGTCCACCGGCTCGGCCGCGCCGGCGACCCCGGTCATGCTCGATCCCGCCAGCAACGCAACAGAGACGCAGGCGACCCGCAAATGGCGAAGCGGAGACGACATGCATCCAGTGTAGGTCAGAACGGTCCAGGCGCACCATGCCCGCATGGCCTGGTCCGTTCACATTTCGGCGAACGGCGTAACAAGCGCCGCTCTCGTCAGCTCCTGGGCTTCAGATTCTCCGGGTCGTAGAGCGGCTTGTAGCCCACCCCGGCCACCTCGACCGGATAGGTCTCTCCGAAATACTCGACCTGCAGCTTGCGGCCTTCCTGGCAATAGGCCCACGGCAGGTAGGCCAGCGCGATGTTCTTGCCGATGGTCGGGCCGTAGGCGACGGACGTGGTGAACGAGCGGCGGCCGAGTTCGTCGACCAGCGTCTCGCCCGTGGCGGGATCCATCACCGGCATGGAGCCGACTGGGTAACGGGCAACGCCCTTCGAATCGCGGTTGTCGGTCATCACCAGCGTGCAGAGCATCGCCGGCTGGTTCGCCCGCGCCTTGTATTCGAGGTGCTTGGCCCTGCCTCGAAAGTCGACATCCTTGACCTTCGGACGCGCGAGATCGCTCTCGATCAGGTTGTATTCGGTCAGCAGGTCGGCGTTCTGCAGGCGCAGACTCTTTTCCATGCGGCGCGAGTTCGCATAGGTCTCGACGCCGAAGGCCATAACTCCAGTCGAACGCAGCGCATCCCAGACCGCGAGGCCATCCTCGTAGCGCATGTGCAGTTCCCAGCCCTGCTCGCCGACATAGGAGATGCGGAAGGCGGTCACGTCCTTACCCGCGATCCGGATCGGCTTGATCGCCGCGAACCCAAAGGACTCCGGCGAAAGGCCGGCCGGATCGTCGACGACCTTCTGCAGCGTGGCGCGCGCGTTCGGACCCCAGATACCGACCGTCACGTACTTTTCGGTCACGTCGGTGACCTTCACGTCGAAGCCTTTGTCCTCGGCGATCCGCTTCACATAGTGGAAGTCGCGCGGGCCGGCGTCGGCCCCATCGATCACGCGGCAGCGGTCGGCCATTCGGATCACGGTCAGGTCGGCGCGCACCATGCCCTCGTCGTCGAGGAAGTGGGTGTAGATGCCCTTGCCGATGTTGGCGTCGCCGCCGATGCGCGCCGCGCACAGCCATTCCATCAGCGCGACGTGGCCCGGCCCTTCGACGTCAAACATGTAGAAATGCGACAGATTGACGATGCCGCAGTCCTCGCTCATGGCGAGATGCTCGGCGTTGGAGACGCGCCAGAAATGGCGGTTGTCCCACTCGTTTTCGCGCAGCGGAACGCGGTTGCCGTACTTTTCCAGCAAATGCTCGTTGGCCGCGTAGCCGTGGGCGCGCTCCCAGCCGCCTAGCTCCATGAAGTGGCCGCCGAGTTCCTTCTCGCGCTCGTAGAAGGGTGAGCGGCGAATGTTGCGGCCGGTCGCGTAGGGCTCGCGCGGATGCACGGCCGGATTGTAGACTTTTTGCGCGGCCTCGCCGCAGCGGCCGGCGATGAAATCCTCCTTCATCTGGTGCGGGTAGAAGCGCGCATAGTCGATCTTGGCGTGGTCGATTTCCGTGCGCCCGTCCGTCATCCAGTCCGCAACGAGCTTGCCGTAGCCTGGGCCGTCTTTGACCCAGATAGCGACGGCGTACCACAGCCCCCTCACCTTCTGGCTCTCGCCGACCGAAGGCCCGCCGTCGGCGGTGACCTGCAAGAGGCCGTTGAAGGAGCGGCGCTCGTCATAGCCGAGCTCTGCCAGGATCGGCGTCAGTTCGATCGCACGCTCCAGCGGCTCGATGATCTGGTCCATGTCAAGGTCGCGCTGCGAGGGCGAAAGCCGCGCCTGCTGCTTTTCCAGCAGTTCGCGCGGATGCACGAGGCGCGGATTGTGCTCTTCGTAGTAGCCCCATTCGATCATGCCGCCCTCGGCGGTCGTGGGGTCGCCAGTGTCGCGCATATAGGCGGAATTGCCCTGGTCGCGCAGGAGCGGCCAGCCAATCTCCTTGCCGGAGCCAGCAAACTCCGTATAGGGCCCGAAGAAGGTCAGCGGATGGTCGATCGGCATCACCGGCAGGTCCTCGCCGGCCATTTCGGCGATGAGCCTTCCCCAAAGGCCCGCGCAGACGACGACAGTGTCGGCGTGGATGGTGCCGCGCTCGGTGAAAACACCCTTGATGCGGCCGTTCTCGATCAGCAGCGATTTCGCCGGCGTGTTCGCGAAGGCCTTCAGCTTGCCTGACTTCTCCGCCTGGTCCACCAGCTTGTGCGCGACCGTCTGCGAGCGCGGAATGACGAGGCCGGCATCGGGATCCCACAGGCCGCCCTGAACCGCGCTCTCCTCGATCAGCGGGAACTTTTCCTTGATTTCGCTCGGCTCGATCAGCCTTGCGCGCGTGCCGAACGCCTTGCCGGAAGACACCTTGCGCCTGATCTCGTCCATGCGCGCATCGTCGCCGACGCGGGCGACCTCGAGGCCGCCGATCCGCTCGTAGTGGCCGAGCTTGCTGTAGAAATCGATGGAGTAGAGCGATGTCCAGCACGACAGGAAGTCGTGGCTGGTCATGTAGCAGAAGTCGGAGGCGTGGGCGGTCGAGCCGATGTCGGTCGGGATGCCCGACTTGTCGATGCCGACGATGTCGTCCCAGCCGCGTTCGATGAGATGGTGGGCGATCGACGCCCCAACGATGCCGCCCAAGCCGATGATGACGACCTTCGCCTTGCTGGGAAATGCTGCCATAGCGCTCGACCCTGAGATGGAATTGCGGGCACACTACAGATCGCAGAGCGAACTGTGCAGCCTGTTTGCGACATAGCGGAATCGGCGCGCGACGATGGCAAGCTAGCGTCATGGCCGTCAGCTTACCGGACAGCGTTAACTTTTTCTGATCAAGCAGGATGCTATTGCGGGGACAGGTTTAAGCAATCGGTATCGTGTGGCCGCGCCAATGTCGCTTGCAGTTCCTTCCGAAACGCGCAGGACGAGCGCCCTTTCGTGGCTCGCGACCCCGCCCTGGGTGCTGGCCGCCACGATCGCCGTTCTGCTGGCGCTCCTGCTTCTGCCGCTGCGCCTGCCCCTCGGCGGCATGTACTGGGACCTGTTCGTCTATTTCGACGGCGCCCAGCGGGTGCTGCTCGGCCAGATGCCGTCGGCGGACTTCTACGCCCCGGTCGGACCGCTGGGCTACTACCTGTTTGCCGGCGGAGTTTCCCTGTTCTCGCACGCCCAGCCGCTTCTGCTTGTGCAGTGGTGCATGATCGTCGTCACCGCGCCGGTGATGTTCGTCGTGCTGAGGGACGTCGGCCAGCGCTCGCAGGCCGACGCCTGGGCGCTGCTCGTTCCCTACCTGGCCTTCTCGCTGCTGCCCTTCAATTCGATCAGCGTCTCCGTCTATCCCGGCGTCGACGGCTTCGGCATCTACAACCGGCACGAGAGTTATCTGCTCTATGTCCTTGCCTGCGCGCTGATGTTCATCCGCGCACCTTCTCGTATGCTGCTGGTGCTGGCGTGGCTGATGCCAGCGCTGTTTCTGGTCAAGATCACCGGCTTCGCCGTCGCGGTCGTCCTGTGCGCCTTCGCTTTCGTCGCGGGGCGCATTTCGCTGCGGACCGCACTTTCGGCCGTAGCCGCATTCGTCGTCATACTGGGCGCGCTGCAGGTCGCCACAGGCATGGTATCGGCCTACGCGTCAGACATCCTCGCCCTGCTCGGCGAAAACCGCGGCACGCTGCTTCCCCGCTTCGCCACGGTCGCGTCGCAGAACTTCGGCCTGCTGGCGCCTGGCTTCCTGCTGGCAGCCCTGCTGTTCGCCATCGACGTGACCGAACTGCGCCGCAACGGTGCGGCGGTCCTGCGCAAGAGCGGCCCCTTCACGGCCCTGTCCTGGCTGCTCGACCGCGACTGGATGTGGCTCGCCGTGCTGCTGATCGGCGGCATGGCTTTCGAAACCCAGAACACCGGCAGCCAGAGTTTTCTAATGGCCTGGCCGGCGCTCTACCTCGCACTCAAGCGGGCCTGGTCCATGCCCGCCGGTGCGCGTGTGCCGATCTTCCTCCTGGTCGCCTTCGCCGCCGTTCCGACCGCGAGCGACCTGCTCCACCGCAGCGCGCGAGCCGCAGCTGCCGAACTCGGCAACACCCCTCTGCAATCGCGCTATCTCGGCACGATGGGCGCCGTCTCCGCCAAGCAGGAGTTCTTCGATCAGGCCGCGCGGGAAAGGGAATACTTCGTCGCGTACCGCGGCGACCCGGTCCCCGCGCCGATCGAAGACACCAGTTCGCACCGGCCGTTCTCCGAGATCGATTTCCAGCTTCAGTTCCTGCAGAACGTCGACGAAGCCACGGGAATGATCCTCGACTACGAGAACGCCAACGCTCTGCGCTTTCAGTCGATCCTCACGCTGGATTTCATCAATCCGTTTCCATGGCTGCTCGACCGCGACGCGCCGCGCCATGTGTCGATCGGCGCGGTTCCGGACCGGACGGCACGCCCGCTCGATGACAGGATGCGCGCAGCGATTGATGCGACAGACCTCATTCTCGTGCCGCGCTGCACTGCTACAGGCCTCAGCCGCGGGCTGTTTGCGCTATACTCGGAAGCTTTCGCCGACCACCGGAAAGTCTCGCTGACCGGGTGCTACGACGGCTACATCCGCCCCGGGCTGCTAGCGAACTGAGTTTTCGGAGATCAGTGCAAAACGCCGGCCCCGCGAGAGGCCGGCGTCTGCAAAGCCCGGTCCAGTGGCCCTACTGGACCTGGCTTTTCACGAAATCCTTGACGATCGCGACGATGCCGCGTGACAGAAGGTCATCCAGCGCGTCGACGAACTGGTCGACATGCTCGCGCCGGCAGATCAGCGGCGGCTCCAGGCGGATGACGTTGCGGTTGTATTCGGTGAAAGCGACCAGCACGCCGTAGTCGCGCAAGAGCAGCGCGCCGACGAAGCCGGACAGCGAACCCTTCAGCTTGTCGTCCAGCACGCTCACGACCGGACGCAGCACCAGGGGCAGGGTCTGCGAGAAATCGTGGAACTCGAGGCCGACCATGAGGCCCTTGCCGCGCACGTCCTTGACGATGCGGTCGTGCTTCTTCTGTACATCCTTGAGGCGCGTCAGCAGGTAGTCGCCGACGCTGGCCGAATTCTCGATCAGGCCCTCGTCGTAGAGCACATTGATCGCTTCGATCGACGTCACCGAGGCCTCGCCGATACCGCCGAAGGTGGCGGCGGCATGGATCATCGCCGTCTTCGGCGTGCCATAGGCCTTCATGTACACGTCTCGCGTCGCGATCATCGCGCCGACCGCGGCCTTGCCGCCACCAAGCGACTTCGCAAGCGCCGTGATGTCGGGCACCACGCCGTAGTGTTCGAAGGCATAGAAGCGGCCGGTACGCCCGAAGCCGCACTGCACCTCGTCGGCGACCCACAGAACGCCGTACTTATCGCAGAGCCGGCGCAGATCCTGCCAGTATTCCTGGCTGGCCTGGACGATGCCACCGCCGCCCTGCACCGTCTCCAGCACGATCACGCCGATCTGCGGATCGGAGCGGAAGGCGCGCTCGACAGCCAGGATATCGCCGAACGGCACGCGCACCGTATTATCGACCAGCTTGAAATCGCCGCGGTAGAGCGACCCGTCGGTGATCGACAGCACGCCCTTGGTCTTCCCGTGGAAGGAATTTTCCGCGTAGACAATCTTCGGGCGGGCCGGGCCTGCCGCGCGCTCCGCGAGCTTGACGGCCGCTTCCATAGCCTCCGAGCCCGTAGACCCCAAGAACACCATGTCGAGATTGCCGGGCGAGCAGGCCGCAAGATTCTTGGCCAGCGCGGTCGCATACTGCGACATGAAGGCGATGGCGATCTCGTGGCGCTTTTCTTCTTGGAACTTGCGGCGCACGTCGAGGATGCGCGGATGGTTGTGGCCGAAGGCCAGCGAACCGAAGCCGCCGAAGAAGTCAAGGATCTTGCGGCCGTTCTGATCGATGTAGAACATGCCCTCGGCACGCTCGACCTTGATCGCGGCTTCCATCGCCTCCGATCCCGACGAGCCGAGGAAGA
>JAEUMA010000559.1 GCA_016793565.1 Rhizobiaceae bacterium | reverse complement strand
CCGCCTGACCTCGAACGGCAAGCTGATCGAGGGCATCTTCAAGGGCGAAACCATCAACACGCCGTCGCTGCTCTGCGTCGAGGACTATATCGACGCACTGCTGTGGGCGAAGTCGATCGGCGGTCTCGACGGGCTGATCGCCCGCGCCGATACCAACACGCGGGTTCTGGCCGACTGGGTGGCGAAGAATCCGGCGGTCGCATTCCTGGCGCAGGACCCGGCAAGCCGCTCGAACACTTCGGTCTGCCTGCGTTTCGCGGACCCGGCCGTCGCCGGGCTCGACGATGCCGGCCAGCAGGCCTTCGTGAAGAACCTGACCGGCCTGCTCGAGGCGGAGAAGGTCGCCTACGACATCGCCAGCTACCGCGACGCGCCGCCCGGCCTTCGCATCTGGTGCGGCGCCACCGTCGAGACGTCCGACCTCGAGGCGCTCGTTCCCTGGCTCGACTGGGCCTTCGCCACGCAGAAGGCCGCGCTCAAGGCGGCGGCTTAGCTAGACGTTCGAGTTTAACAGAACACTCCTCATCCGACCTCGCTCCGCTCGGCCACCTTCTCCCACAAGGGGAGAAGGGATGGCGCCTCACCTTCTCCCCTTGTGGGAGAAGGTGTCGCCGAAGGCGACGGATCAGGGGTCAGCAACCTAACAGGATGCAACCCATGCCCCGCGTACTCGTCTCAGACAAACTTTCGCCGACCGCCGTGCAGATCTTCAAGGATCGCGGCGTCGAGGTCGACTATCTCCCGGAGGTCGGCCCGGACAAGGAGAAGCTGCTTTCCATCATCGGCCAGTATGACGGCCTTGCCATCCGCTCGGCCACCAAGGTCACGGAGAAGCTGATCGCCGCCGCGACCAACCTCAAGGTGATCGGTCGCGCCGGCATCGGCGTCGACAATGTCGACATCCCTGCCGCCTCGCGGCGCGGCATCATCGTGATGAACACGCCGTTCGGCAATTCGATCACAACGGCCGAACACGCCATCGCGCTGATGTTCGCGCTGGCGCGCGAGCTGCCTGAGGCCAACGCTTCCACCAAGGCTGGCAAGTGGGAGAAGAACCGCTTTATGGGCGTCGAGATCACCGGCAAGACGCTGGGCGTGGTCGGCTGCGGCAATATCGGCTCTATCGTCGCGACGCGCGGCGTCGGGCTGAAGATGCACGTCATCGCCTACGACCCGTTCCTTTCGCCGGAACGTGCCTCCGAGCTGGGGGTGGAGAAGGTAGAGCTGGACGAACTGCTGACACGAGCGGACTTCATCACGCTGCACACGCCGATGACGGAGAAGACCAAGGGCATCATCGATGCGGCGGCCATCGCCAAGATGAAGAACGGCGTGCGCATCATCAACTGCGCGCGCGGCGGGCTGGTGGTCGAGGCCGACCTCGTCGCCGCGCTGAAGAGCGGCAAGGTGGCGGGCGCTGGCGTCGACGTGTTCGAGGTCGAGCCGGCCAAGGAAAATCCGCTCTTTGCGCTGGAGAACGTGGTTTGCACGCCGCATCTCGGCGCCTCCACCACCGAGGCGCAGGAGAACGTGGCGCTGCAGATCGCCGAGCAAATGTCGGACTATCTGGTCAAGGGCGCTGTCTCCAACGCCATCAACATGCCTTCCATCACGGCGGAGGAAGCGCCTCGGCTCAGGCCCTTCGTCAAGCTGGCGGAAGTACTGGGCGCATTCGTCGGCCAGGTTACCGAGGACCCGATCAAGGAAGTGGAGATCCTGTTCGACGGCGCCACCGCGCAGATGAACACCCGCGCGCTGATCAGCGCGGCGCTCGCAGGTCTGATCCGGCCGCAAGTGTCCGACGTCAACATGGTGTCGGCGCCGATCATGGTGAAGGAGCGCGGGATCATCGTCGCGGAGGTGAAGCGCGACAAGTCGGGCGTGTTCGACGGCTACATCAAGCTGACGGTCAAGACCCAGAACATGACGCGGTCGATCGCCGGAACCTGCTTCTCGGACGGCAAGCCGCGCTTCATCCAGATCAAGGGCATCAACCTGGACGCCGAGGTCGGCCAGCACATGCTCTACACGACCAATGCCGACGCGCCGGGCATCATCGGCCTGCTCGGCACGGTATGCGGCGAGAACGGCGTCAACATCGCCAACTTCCAGCTTGGCCGCGACCGGCCGGGCGGCGACGCCATCGCCCTGCTCTATCTCGATGCGCCGTTCCCGGAAGCGGTGCTGGAGAAAGTGCGCGCGCACAAGTCGATCGATTCGGCCAAACGGCTGAAATTCGACGTCGCCGCAGCGTGAGGTCCCCCGGGCTGTCGCTTTAGTGGCCGTCCGCTCCAGCGGCGGCCATATGGCGGCCGCTGGCCTCGGCAATGGCGATGCCGCCGAACACCAGCGCCAGCGCGACGGCGTGGTACGCAAAGAAAGCCTCGCCGAGAAGCAGGATGGAAACCAGCGTGCCGAAGATCGGAACCAGATTGACGAACAGGCCGGCACGGTTCGCGCCGATCATCTCGACGCCGCGAATGTAAAAGACTTGGGCAAGCAACGACGGAAACACGACGATATAGGCCATCAGCACCCAGCCGCGCGCATCGGGCAGGATCAACGCGCCGAGGCCGGATTCCAGCGCCACGAAGGGCAGCGAGGCGATGGCGGCGGGTACCGAAAGCGCCGCCATCAGGCTGATCCAGTGGATCTGCGGCTTGAGGCGCAGCAGTGCGGTATAGACGCCGTAGACGAGGGCGCCGCCGACCATCATCAGGTCGCCGAGGTTGAGGTCGAGTTCCAGCAGCCGCGACGGCTGGCCATGGCTGGCGACGACAGCGATGCCCAGCAGGGAAAGGAGGAACCCGACCAGTTGTGCGGCGCTGACGTGTGTCCGGAAGACTATGAAGCTGGTGAGAAAAACGAACATCGGCACGCCGGCCTGTTCGATCGAAACGTTCACTGCGGTGGTGAACAGAAGGCCGCCATACAGCGCTACGTTGAAGAGCGTGAAGCCGAGGACGCCGAGCAAGACGAGAAGGCGCCAGTGCGCGCGGATGGCGGGCCAGTCGGCGCGTACCTGCCGCCAGCCCAGGGCGCCCAGGACGAGCGCGGTGACGCCCCAGCGGCCGGCGGTGATCAGCATGGGCGAAATATGGCCCACCGCCAGCTTTCCTGCGACGGCGTTGCCGCCCCAGAACAGGGTGGCGAAAATCAGATAGATGTAAGCGGCGCGATGCATCGGTGGTTCCTGGTATCAGCCGCCTGCGGGTCGCGCGAGGGGCGGCGCTGCGGTGCACGGTATCGGACGGCGTTTGCTGCGCGCAGGCCTAACACTTGGTCGCGCTCGACGTAGAAAACCGCGCCGTGCATTCTGCGTTCATGAAAAAGGCGTAGATGTCGCGGCATCCCTGCCATTCCTCCAGGAGCATACGGCTCATAATGACGACCGAAAGAAAATCGGACAACCGACACAAGCGTTCCGTACACGGTCAAGGGGGACAGCCGCTGGAGCGCAAAGAGGTGCTGGTCGACCTGGCGCTGCAGGGCGGCGGCTCGCACGGCGCTTTCACCTGGGGTGTGCTCGACCGCCTGCTGGAAGAGCCGTGGCTGCGTATCGAGGCCATTTCCGGCACGTCGGCCGGCGCGATGAACGCCGCCGTGCTCGCCGACGGCTGGACGGACGGCGGCGCGGAAGGCGCCCGCGCGGCGCTCGACGCCTATTGGCTTCGGGTGTCGAAGGCGGCGGCCTTCAGCCCGCTTCAGCGGACGCCTATCGATCGCATGATGGGGCGCTGGAGCATCGACACCTCGCCGGGCTACGTCGCCATGGATCTGATGTCGCGGATGGTCTCGCCCTATCAGCTCAACCCGTTCGGCTTCAATCCGCTCGACCGGGTGCTGCGGGAGAGCATCGACTTCGAAAGGCTGGCGCGCTCGCCGGTCAAGCTGTTCATCACCGCCACCAGCGTGCGCACCGGTCGCGGTCGCGTGTTCCGCAACGCGCAGATATCGGTCGACGTGCTGCTGGCATCCGCCTGTCTGCCCACCATGTTCCAGGCGGTCGAGATCGATGGCGAAGCCTATTGGGACGGCGGCTTCGCCGGCAATCCGACGATCACGCCGCTGGTGCGTGAAAGCGAGGCTAAGGACATCATCCTGGTGCAGATCAATCCGCGCGAGCGCACGGAGACGCCGCGCTCGGCCAGCGACATTCTCAATCGCCTCAACGAAATCTCGTTCAACTCGCCGCTGTTGAAGGAACTGCGCATGATCGCCCTTTTGCGGCAGGTCGCCGATCCCGGCAACGGCGAGGGCAAGCGCTGGGCGGCGATGCGGCCGCATCGCATCATGACCGACAAGCTGGCCGAGTTCGGCGCTTCGTCGAAGCTCAACGCGGAATGGGAATTTCTGTCGATGCTGAAGACAGAGGGCCGCAACAGCGCCGCCGAGTTTCTGCTGGCGCATGGCGACGATCTCGGCAAGCGCCCCAGCGCGGATCTCGGCGTCATGCTGGACGAATAAGGCGCATCTTCTGGTCGGAACTGTATAGCCGGCGCGTCGCCTGATCGAATAGTTGTGTTTGTGCCTCGGTAAGGGTCGCGCGGCCAGCGCCGTGCGGCTATAGAGGCCGCACGCAATAAGGGTTTGGCTGCGCTGCAGCGGGCAAGGGATGGTGGAATGGCCAATGTAGTGGTCGTCGGCTCCCAGTGGGGCGACGAGGGCAAGGGTAAGATCGTCGACTGGCTTTCGGAGCGCGCCGACGTCGTCGTCCGCTTCCAGGGCGGGCACAATGCCGGCCACACTCTGGTGGTGGACGGCAAGGTCTACAAGCTGTCGCTGCTGCCGTCCGGCGTGGTGCGCGAAGGCAAGCTTTCGGTGATCGGCAACGGCGTGGTGTTCGACCCGCACGCTTTCATCGCCGAGACCGAGAAATTGCGGGCGCTGGGCGTCGAGGTTACGCCCGACCGCCTGAAAATCGCCGAAAACACCGCGCTTATCCTGTCGCTGCACCGCGAGCTGGATGGCTTTCGCGAAGACGCCGCGGCGGCTTCCAATGCCGGTACGAAGATCGGAACGACCCGCAGGGGCATCGGCCCGGCCTATGAAGACAAGGTCGGCCGGCGTGCCGTGCGGGTGATGGATTTGGCGGATTTGGAAACCCTCCCGCTCAAGGTCGACAGGCTGTTATCGCACCACAATCCGTTGCGCCGCGGCCTGGGCCACAAGGAGGTCGCCCACGAGGCGATCATGACCGAGCTGACGTCGGTGGCCGACCAGATCCTGCCCTACATGGATCGGGTCTGGAAGGTACTGGACGAGGCGCGCCGGTCCGGCGAGCGCATCCTGTTCGAGGGCGCGCAAGGCACGCTGCTCGACATCGACCACGGCACCTACCCCTACGTCACTTCTTCGAACACGGTCGCCGGCCAAGCGGCGGCGGGTTCGGGCCTAGGCCCCAACGCCATCAGCTACGTGCTCGGCATCACCAAGGCCTATACGACGCGCGTCGGCGAAGGGCCGTTCCCGACCGAGCAGGACAACGAGGTCGGCGAGTTCCTGGGCACGCGCGGGCACGAATTCGGCACCGTCACCGGCCGCAAGCGGCGCTGCGGATGGTTCGATGCGGTGCTGGTGCGCCAGGCGGTCGCCGTCAACGGCATCAAGGGCATAGCTCTGACAAAGCTCGACGTGCTCGACGGGCTGGACGAGATCAAGGTGTGCACCGGCTACATGCTGGACGGCGAGAGGATAGACTACCTGCCGGCGAGCCAGGGCGCGCAGGCGCGCGTCGAGCCGGTCTATGAGACGCTCGAAGGGTGGAAGGGCACCACGCGGGGAGCGCGGAGCTGGAACGATCTTCCGGCCCAGGCGGTGAAGTATGTCCGCCACATCGAGGAGCTGATCGGGGCGCCGGTGGCGATGCTTTCGACCAGCCCCGAACGTGAGGACACCATACTTGTGACGGATCCGTTTCAAGATTAATTTGCGGGATTCGGGCCGAGCGGCGCCGGCCCGGCATAGACAGGTCAGAAAGAACCCATGGCGGACTTCGTAGCCGTTCTCAGAAAGACGCTCGACGGCCTCGGCGAGACCACGCCCGAGACACGCGAGAAGGTTTACGACAAGGCGCGCTCGACGATCGCCGCCAAGCTCGCGGCCATCAATCCGCCGCCGCCCGCCGCCGTGGCGGAACGGCAGAAGCAGGCACTGGAGGACGCGATCAAGACCATTGAGCGCGATTTCGTGAAGCCGGCGACCAAGACCTATTCCGATCCGATCGAGGAACTGGAGAGCGTGTTCGCCTCGCTCGGCAGGGCAAGCGCGGCCCCGCTTGCCGCGGCTCCGAAGCCCGAGCCGATCGCCCCGAAACCGGAACCGGTGAAGCCGGCGGCCGCGAAGCCGGCCGCGCCGAAGCCCGTGGCGGCCAAGCCCGCCGAAGTCGCCAAGCCCAAGCCGGCGCCGATCGTGACCAAGCCGGCCAGCGTGGCGCCGGCGGGGGTGCCGAAAGCCTCGACCGTCGAGCCCTTCAGCCTGCCCAAATCGGACCCGCTGTTCGATTCGCCGCCTGAACTGATCGCCGACGACCCGCTACCGATGCGCGACACTATCGCCGGCGAGCCGGCCGGCACGGGCGCCATCTACGAGACGCCCCGGCCGCGCTCGCGCCTGCCGATCGGCCGCCTGATCGGCGCGCTGGTGGTTCTCGCCGCTCTCGGTGGCGCCGGTTATGGGCTGTGGCTCAACCGCGACGACCTGTCGGGCCTGTTCCGCTCGAACGGAAGCCAGGCAGCGTCGACGCCGCAGGCGCCGGCCGACGATCAGGCTGCGACTTCGCCGGAGGACGGGGCCGCGCCGGCGGCCGATTCGTCTGACCAGACCCCCAAATTCACCCAGCGGCTGCAGGAAGACGGCAGCGAGGTCGACGCCGGTCCGGCCGGTGGCGAGCCCACGGTCGGCGAGGGAACCTCTGTCGCGGCCGTCACGTCGCAGCCGCCGGCGGCAGCCCAGGCGCCGGCGGCAAGCGAAAGCGAGGCCGCCGCCGCCGATGAGGCGGCCAGCCCCGAGACGCCCCCTGCCGCAACCGCCGAGGAACAGGCGCCCGCCGATGCTCCGGCCGACGTCGCTGGAGCCGCGCCGGCCACGACTGGCGCCGACGGCATGCCCGGCCTCACCGCTCCGGTGATGGACGAGACCGTGCCGCCGGCCGCCGTCGAGACGGCTACCGTTCCGGTCGGCCAGAAGGCGATCTTCTATGAGGAGCGCACCAATGTCGCCGAAGGCTCGGCCGCTCCCGGCACGATCGTCTGGTCGCTGGTTCAGGAATCGCCGGGTGCCGACCTGCCGCCGGAGCCGGCGATCCGCGCTGAGGCGACGATCCCCGGCAAGGACATCCAGCTGCGCATGACGATCCGGCGCAACGCCGACAAGAGCCTGCCCGCCAGCCATATCGTCGAGATGATCTTCCTGACGCCCGACGGCTTCGAGGGCGGCGGCATCGACAACGTCCTGCGCATGTCGATGAAGAGTTCGGAACAGGAGGCCGGCAGTCCGTTGCTCGGCATTCCGGCGAAGATCGCCGACGGCTTCTTCCTGGTGGCGCTGAACGATTCGAAGGCCGAGGAAGACGCCAACATGACGCTGCTGCGCCGGCAGAGCTGGATCGATGTGCCCCTGGTCTACAAGTCGGGCCGGCGAGCGCTGTTCACCATGGAAAAGGGCATTCCCGGCGACAAGGTCTTTGACGAGGCGCTGAAGGCCTGGCAGGCCGCCAGCGGCTGAGCCTCAACCCCTATCGAACCCAAGGAAAAGGCCGCCGGATAACCGTCCGGCGGCCTTTTCCTTTTGGGATGGCGATGGGTCTACCAGAGGTCGTAGCGCAGGCCGACCTTGACCTGATGCAGATTGACGCCCTCGCCGACTACCTTGGGATTGTCGGCCGACAGATACTGCGCGTCAGGCGCAGAGAAATACTGGTAGCCGACGTCGATCGAGGCGTTCTGGTTGACTGCGTAGCTCGCGCCCGCATTGAGCGAGTAGGCGAAGCTGAACTGGTTGTCGGTGCTCTGGTCGAAGACGCCGCTGCCGTCCGGATAGACGATCTCGCCGCTGGTGCGGTTGCGGGCATAGACCAGGCCGGCGCCGGCGCCGACATAGGGCGTGAAGCCGACATAGGTGCCGAGATCGATGTAGCCGTTGATCATGCCGCTCCAGAGGTCGGAGTCCAGCGTTGTCGAGCTTGAGACCCCGAACGGGTCGACGTAGGTGACGTCCAGGCTCTGGCTG
>JAEUMA010000532.1 GCA_016793565.1 Rhizobiaceae bacterium | reverse complement strand
GCGGCTGGACGAGTCCACTGTCTACGCGAAGGCGCGCCGGTCCGCGGAGCGGGTGGCCGCCAGGGCGGGGATCAGGCCCCGCAGCAACTGGCCAGTGGTGGCCTAACGACCGGGGATCGATGCAAGGCTCATGACGCTCGTCCGCTTCTCCAACGTGTCGAAGTCCTACGGCTCGGTCAGGGCAGTCGACGATCTTTCGCTGGAGGTCAGTTCGGGCGAGTTTACCACCATCCTGGGACCGAGCGGATCCGGCAAGACCACGATGCTGTCTCTGATCGCAGGCATCGCCACGCCGACCTCCGGCCGCATCCAGTTAGGCGAGCGCGACATTACCCATGTGCCGGCGGCGCAGCGCAACATCGGGCTCGTCTTCCAGAGCTACGCGCTGTTCCCGCACATGAACATCTTCGACAACGTCGCCTTCCCGCTGCGCATCCGCAAGATCGGCGGCGCCGAGCTGGAGCGCAGGGTGGCCGAAGCGCTGCGGCTGGTCCGGCTTGCCGAATACGGGCGCCGCAAGCCGCACCAGCTGTCCGGCGGGCAGCAACAGCGCGTGGCGCTGGCGCGCGCCATCGTCTTCAAGCCCGACATCCTGCTGCTCGACGAGCCTCTGGCTGCGCTGGACCGCAAACTGCGCGAAGAGGTGCGAACCGAGATCCGCGAGTTGCAGCGCGGGCTGGGCATCACCACCATCATGGTCACGCATGATCAGGAAGAAGCGCTGTCGATGTCCGACCGCGTCGTTCTGCTTTCGGGCGGCAAGGTCGAGCAGATCGGTTCACCGGACGAGATGTACCACCGCCCGATGACGCGCTTCGCGGCCGGCTTCCTCGGCACGGCGAATTTCCTGGAAGGCAAGCTCAACGGCACCGGCGACATCGTCGACGCCAACGGCCAGCGCTTCCCCTGCTATAAGCCGGCCGGCTGGGCGAGCGGCGAGGTCTGCGGCGTACTGCGGCCGGAAGACATCCGCACCGACGGTGCCGAGGGCTTCGTGAGCGGCACGGTGCGCGACGTGGTCTTTCTCGGCGAGATCGTGCGGTACGGCGTCGACCTCGACGACGGCCGCCGCGTTCACGCCAACATTTCCGGCGCGCGAGGGCGCCATTCCGAAGGTTCGAAAGTCTGGCTTTCCTGGGATCCTGCTCGTGTCTGGCTATTGCCGGATACGAAGCCTCAGGGTGAACCGCTCTAGGAAGACCGCCGTGGCAGAGCGGCGTTGCGACTGTGTCTCTGCTGTCTAGAAGGTGAAACAGGGTGACGAGATGAAGAAACTGTTGGGGAACATATCCGCCCTCTGCGTTGCAACCGCATTCGTGATGTCCGGACCTGCCTTCGCGCAGGACAAGGTGCTGAACATCATGAACTCGGGCGGCGAATACGGCGACTCGATCGAGAAATGCGTCAACGAGCCTTTCTTCAAGGCCGAGGGCATCAAGGTCGTGCAGGACACGCCGGGCGGCTTCGCCAAGCTGCAGGCGCAGGCGAAATCGGGCGTCATCACCAATACATCGAGCGATGCGCCGACCGGCGACATGTACCGCGGCGTTGCCGAGGGCATCCTTGAGCCGATCGACTGGGCGAAGCTCAATCCGGAACCGATGTTCGAGGAAGCGAAAGCCGAATACGGCTTCGGCGCCAGCTACTTCTCGACCATCATGGCCTATCGCAACGACGCCAAGGCTCCGGCCAATTTCGTCGAGTTCTTCGATACCGAGAAGTTCCCGGGCAAGCGCGCGCTGCCGGACTATCCGGAATTCGTGCTTCCCTTCGCCGCCATGGGCGACGGCCAGACCCCCGAGGAAATGGCCAAGGGTGTCGACCTCGACCGCGCCTTCAAGACGCTGGAGCGCATCAAGGGCGACATCATCTGGTGGCAGTCCGGCGCGCAGCCTGCCCAGCTCCTGAAGGACAACGAAGCGCAGTACGCGATCGCATGGTCGGGCCGCGTGCTCGGCCATGAGGGCATAACGGCGACCTACAACCAGGGTATGCTCGACATCTCCTGGAACGTCGTCGCCAAAGGCATCACCGACGACCAGCGCGACATGCTCTACAAGTGGCTGCGCCTCCAAACCAATGCGGAAGTTCAGAAGTGCCTTCTCGACTTCCTGCCCTACCCCGGCCCGAGCCCGGAACTGGAGAAGATCGTGACGCCGGAAGTGCTTAAGACCTTCCCGACCTCGGCCGAGAACAAGGCCGTGCAGTGGCTCTCGCCCGGCCAGTGGTGGTTCGAGAACGCCAAGGAAGTGGAGAAGCGCTGGAACGAGTTCAAGCTCCTCCAGTAGTGCCAGGCTGAGCAGGCGGATCCCGGCGATGTCCGACGCTTCTCTCGCAGCCCGTGGCGCGGCGGCCGATGCCGCCGCCCCGCGGCGCCGGATACGCTGGGATCTGATCCTGCTGATCGCGCCGCTCGCCATCGCGACGGCGGTGATCTTCGACATACCGCTGCTGAACACGGCCTACTGGGCCGTGACCGACGAGACCGGCGCCCTCAGCGGGCAATATTTCCGCGAGTTCGCCGAATCCGCCGCCTATATGCGGATCATCTGGCGCACGCTGCTGATCTCGCTGGAAGTTACCGTCATCACCATGCTGCTCGGCTATCCGCTCGCCTACTGGGCGACCCGGCTGACCATGCGTCCGCGGATGATCGTGCTCGGCCTCGTGGTGATGACCTTCTGGGTATCGATCCTGGTGCGGACCTATGCCTGGATCGTGATCCTCGGCAATGGCGGCCTGGTTAACCGCGGCCTCCAGTGGACGGGCCTGACAAGCAAGCCGGTGCAGTTCCTCTACAACGAGTTCGGCATCGTCGTGGGCATGACCAACGTTCTGCTGCCGTTTCTCGTCCTTCCGCTGTTCGCGGCGATGATCCGCGTCGACCAGCGCCTTTTGCAGGTCGCCGAGACGCTGGGCGCCAGCCGCTTCCGCATCTTCTGGCAGATCTTCTTCCCGCTGACGGTGCCGACGCTGGCCGCCTCGGCGATCCTAGTCTTCATCCTCAGCCTCGGCTTCTACATCACGCCGGCCGTGCTCGGCGGCGGACGCGTGCCGCTGATCGCCAACATGATGGACCTGCTCATCAACCGTTTTGCCCGCTGGGAAATCGCCGCCGTGGTCTCGATCGTGCTGATGGTGATCACACTGTCGCTCTATGCCGTCTACCAGCGGCTGCGGGAGCGCTACCAATGAGCGGGCCGTCCAGACTGTCCGACGTCGCGCTGGCGGCGTTCGCAATGCTCGTTCTCATCTTTCTGCTGCTGCCGGTGCTGATCGTTGCGCCGATGTCGTTCTCGGATGCCAAGTCGCTCGAGTTTCCGCCTCCCGGCTTCTCTTTGCGCTGGTACCAGAACCTGCTCGGCAATCCGATCTGGATCGACGCCGGCAAGAATTCGATCGTGCTCGCCACCTTCTCCAGCACGATCGCGCTGATCTGCGGAACGCTGGCGGCCTATGTGCTGGTGCGCGGCGATTTTCGCGGCCGTCGCGCCTTGGAAGCCAACTTCATGGCGCCGATGATCGTGCCGTCGATCATCGTGGCGGTGTCGCTCTACATCTTCTTTGCCCGCACCGGTCTGCTCGGCACTTTCTTCGGGCTGGTTCTAGGCCACACCATTCTTGCCACGCCCTATGTGGTGCTGATCATGCAAGCGGCGATCCGCAGCTTCGACATCCGCATCGAGCAGGTCGCAGCCACGCTGGGCGCTTCGCAATGGCAGATCCTGACCCGTGTCGTGCTGCCCAACCTGGCGCCAAGCGCGGCCGCCGCATGGATCTTCACCTTTGTCATGAGCTTCGACGAAGTGGTGGTCACCATGTTCATCTCGGGCACCTACATGACGATCCCGAAGCGCATGTTCGCCGAACTCCTGCTGCAGGTGAACCCGACCATCACGGCTGTGGCGACGCTATTGATCGCCTTCAATCTCCTGGCTCTCGCCTTACTGCTTCTGTTCTCCCGTCGGACGACTCTTTCCCAGGGACTGACATGAGCGGCGATACCCTGGAGGAATGGGACTTCCTCGTTGAGGAAGGCAAGGTCCGCGAATTCGCGCGCGCGGTGCGCGACCCGAGTTGGCAAGATTCGGTGCCAGTGCCGCCGCCGACCTTTCCGGTCGTCGCCTCGGCCGCCTTCGTGGAGCGGCTTGTCACCCAATATCTCGACCTCGACCGCTCGCGCACCGTGCACGGCGAGGAGCGCTTCGAATATTTCGGGCCGATCCGCATCGGCCAGGTGCTGCGCTGCCGCGCGCGCAAGGTTTCGGACGAGGTCAAGACCGGCAAGCGCGGCGGCCGCATGCGCATCGTCACCACCGAGGTCGAATTCGCCGAGCGCGATACCGGCGAACTGCTCTGCCGCGAGACCATGGTTTCGATCGAGAAGGAGGCCGCGTCTTGAACGGGCCGGCACCGGAGCCGATCGTCTTTGCGCCGCTGACGCGCACCGACCTGGTGCGCTATGCGGGGGCATCCGGCGATTTCAACCCGCTGCATCACGACCACGCCTTCGCGACCGCGGCCGGCCTGCACGACGTGATGGGCCACGGCATGCTTTCCGCCGGGCTGCTCGGCTCCGCCGTCACCACATGGTTCGGCGCAGGCAGCGTGAAGAACTTCACGGTCCGCTTCCGCTCGCCAGTGTGGCCGGGGGACCGGCTGACCGCGACATGCCGTTTTCGCGAGGGCGACGCGGACGGCACGGCGGAGGTCGACCTCTTGCTTTCGCGCGGGCCGGACGACGTGGTCGTTGCGGGCGTCGCGACCGTCAGGCTCGACCGGGCGTTGGCGGCGCGCGAACAGAAGGTGGGCGAGAAATGACCGGAATACGCGACGTTCAGGCCGAGGATCGCGAGGCGTTCCTCGACATGTGGGCCGACTTCGTCTCGCTGGCGCCGGACGAGCCGGGCAACCATGGGGTGATGGGCGAGCTCAACTGGAGCCGCATGATCGACCCAGCCCATGCCCTGAAAGCTCTGATCGCCACCGACGAGAACGGCGCGGCTGTCGGCTTCACCCTTTATCTCCCTTTCGCCTTCACCTGGGCCCGAGGCGACGTCTGCTACCTGCAGGACATCTATGTGCGGGCACAGGCGCGTGGAAAGGGCATCGCTCAGGCGATGATAGCGGAACTGGAGAAGCGCGGCCGCGACGCCGGCTGGTTCAAGGTCTTCTGGATGACGCAGGCGGACAATTTCACCGCGCAGCGCGTCTACGACAAGGTCGCCAAGCGCATGGACTACCTTCGCTACGACCTCAACGTCTGCGAGCCCTGACCAGCTCCGTCTGGTGAAGCCGGGACATGCCGCCTATGCTTCGTATAGGCGGGGCCGCCTTTCGGTCCCCTCCATGAAGCGAGGGCGCGCAAGCGAGCATGGCCAGCCTACAGACCCCCGACTTCCGGCAGAGCTACCGGCTTCGGCTCAACACGCTGATACGTCTGCGCTGGCTGGCGATCGTCGGCCAAAGCGCGGCCGTGGTGATCGTCGCCTACGGGTTGGGATTTCCGCTGCCGGTCGGCTATTGCTTCGCGCTGATCGCCAGCGCGGCGTGGCTAAACCTGTTCCTCGCCTTCCGCTATCCCGCGACTCACCGGCTGGAGGCGCTGCCGGCTGTCGCGATCCTGATCTTCGATGCGCTCCAACTCGCCGGCCTGCTATTCATGACCGGCGGACTGACCAACCCCTTCTCGGTGCTGATGACGGTTCCGGCGGTGATCTCGGCCACCTCGCTGCCGCCGCGGCTCACCCTCGTCATCGGCGCGGTCGTGATGGTGGCGGCCACCGTGCTCGCCTTCTTCCATCTGCCGCTGCCGTGGTACCCCGACGCCGAACTGGTCTTTCCCTTCATCTACGTGGCCGGGATGTGGATGGCCGTCACATCAAGCATCAGCTTCACAGCCGTCTATGCTTGGCGGGTCGCCGAAGAGGCGCGGCTGCTCGCCAACGCACTCGCCGCCACCGAACTGGTGCTGCAGCGCGAGCAGCACCTGTCCGCGCTCGACGGGCTGGCGGCGGCGGCGGCGCACGAACTGGGAACGCCGCTCGCCACCATCACCGTCGTCGCCAAGGAGATGGAGCGCGCGTTGGGGAAGGACCCGCGCTTCCACGAGGACGTCACGCTGCTGCGTTCGCAGAGCGAGCGCTGCCGTGACATCCTCAAGCGCCTGACCAGCCTGTCGACCACCAGCGAGGACCACCTCGCGCGGCTTCCCCTCACATCGCTGGTCGAGGACGTGGTGGCGCCGCACCGGGACTTCGGCATCGCAATCCGCCTCGAGCCGGGCGACCGGGTCGGACCGGAGCCGGTCGCCCGTCGCAACCCCGGCGTCATCTACGGACTGGGCAACCTGGTCGAGAACGCGATCGACTTCGCCCGCAAGGAAGTCGCGGTGGGCTGGCGCTGGAACGACGACGAAGTGGTAATCACCATCGTCGACGACGGCGCCGGCTTCCAGCCCGAAGTCATCGACCGTATCGGCGAGCCCTACATCTCGACGCGTCAGGGAGTCGAACCCGGCGGCGGGCTGGGCCTCGGCCTGTTCATCGCCAAGACGCTGCTGGAGCGCTCCGGCGCCACGTTGGTGTTTCGTAACGCCAATGAGCGCCAGCAGGGCGCGATGGTTGTCGTGACATGGCCCCGCGCCGCCTTCCTGCGGGCCGGCAGCGCCGACGCCGCCTTGTTCGACCGCGCCTGATTCAACGGAAAACTGGTAATCCGCGGTAACGCGGATATATGTCTGGCAAAGAAAAACGAGGAAGCGCCCCATGACCGCCGAACCGGGAAGCGACAGTCCGCTTGAGCCTGGCGACACGACGCTGCTCATCGTCGACGACGACAAGCCGTTCCTCGCGCGGCTTGCCCGCGCCATGGAGAGCCGTGGTTTCGCCGTCGACACCGCCGAGAGCGTCGAGGAGGCAGTCAGCAAGGTGCGCCGCAACCCGCCGGCCTATGCGGTGGTGGACATGCGGCTCGGCGACGGCAACGGCCTCGACGTGGTGGCGGCGATCCGCGAAAAGCGCGACGATGCGCGCACCGTCATGCTCACGGGCTACGGCAACATCGCCACCGCGGTCACGGCGGTCAAGCTCGGCGCGATCGACTATCTTTCCAAGCCGGCCGATGCGGACGATATTCTGGCGGCGCTGACGCGCACCTCGGCCACGCGCGTCGCGCCGCCGGAGAACCCGATGTCGGCCGACCGGGTTCGCTGGGAACATATCCAGCGCGTCTACGAAATGTGCGACCGCAACGTCTCCGAGACGGCGCGCCGGCTGAACATGCATCGGCGCACGCTGCAGCGCATCCTGGCCAAGCGGGCACCGCGGTAGGGAGCGAATAGCGAAGGCACCGTAGGTTTCTTCCCTACCCGCTATTCGCTACCCTCCCTCGCTCTCTCCCTCCAGCGCCGGTATCGATACTCCGGCCATCTCCGCCGCGAGAAGCCGGGCAGCGCCGGCGCGCGCCAGCCGCAGCACCATGGCCTTGCGGGTGGCGGCCGGCAACCGGTGTTCCGGCGCCTCGCGCAGCATCTCGGCGCCGTAGCCGTCGGAGAGGATGAAGCCGCACTCCTCCGGGAAGATGTCAGCGGGCACGCCCGGATGCGTTGCGAAGAACAGCCTGTCGCAATAGGCGCGGTAGCTCGGCCATTTGCGATCGACGCGCAGATCCTGGATCGAGGTCTTGATCTCCACGATCCACAGATCGCCACTTCGGGTAAGCGCCACCAGGTCGGCGCGGCGGCCTGACGCGAGCGATACCTCCGGCAGGACATGCGCGCCCATCTCGATGAGCAGCCGCTGCACGCCGCGCCGGACTAGCATGGCGCGGTCGGACTGGCGGCCGTCGACAAGCGGGTTCTGGAGAATCGGTGCGATGATCGGCATCGGCCGTCATAGCATTTTTCGTCCGCAGCGAGCTTGCCCGGTGATCAAAGCCGATGTTGCCGAAATGCCATAGGTGTGGCGCAATGGACCCGCCGGACCGCCCGGCTGCTTGGCACGTCCGCCCGCGCGACCTTATACAGAGGCGGTGTTCGGCTGAATCGCGGCCGGATACGCAGCTTCGGAGAGTGTTTCGCGTGATGCGCACACGGTTCGTTCTTGCGGCATCGGTGGTCGCCGTCGCAGCCATGCTCTCTGGGTGCGTTTCGGGCGGGCCGATCCAGGTGTTCTCGTCCGACTACAAGTCGCGCACGGACGCCGGCTATCGCATACCGGCAGTGCCTGTCACGGAATTGCCGCGAAAGTACCAGCGACAGATCGTGCGCTATCAGAGCGACGAGAAACCCGGCACCATCATCGTCGATACCAAGGACAAGTTCCTCTACTTCACCCTGCCCGACGACAAGGCGGTGCGCTACGGCATCGGCGTCGGCCGCGAGGGCTTCGAGTGGAAGGGCACGGCGCGGGTCGCTATGAAGAAGGAATGGCCGGTGTGGACGCCGCCGGCGGAGATGATCGGTCGGCAGCCGGAACTCGCAAAGTACCGCAACGGCATGCCGCCCGGCATCACCAATGCCCTCGGCGCGCGCGCGCTGTATCTCTTCAACAAGGGCGGCGATTCCGGATACCGGCTGCACGGCACGCCCGAGTGGCGCTCGATCGGCAAGGCCATGTCTTCGGGCTGCATTCGCCTGATCAATCAGGACATCATCGACCTTTATGACCGCGCCGAAGTCGGCGCCAAGGTCATCGTTCAATAGCGGACCGTCTCGGCAACAAGGACGTCCGAAATGCGGAAAACCAGGCCGGGGGGCCTGGTTTTCTGTTTTCGGAGCTAGAGCATTTCCTGTGACCAGGGTTCACAGGAAATGCTCTAGCGATGGGGCGTTCACGCCACCTGTTCGACCTGCTGCACTTCCGGGATG
>JAEUMA010000488.1 GCA_016793565.1 Rhizobiaceae bacterium | reverse complement strand
AAAAGCCCTAGAGCGTTGACTCTCTAGGGCTTTTCGGAACTCCCCGGAAGTCGGCGGAACTCGAATTGGTGGCCAGGGGCGGAATCGAACCACCGACACGCGGATTTTCAGTCCGCTGCTCTACCAACTGAGCTACCTGGGCCCCGCTTCCACCGGCAAAAAGCCTGCAGAAACAATGGCGAGATACCGTATGGCTCCCGCGAAAGCGCGTGGGTTATAGCACGGGATTCGCCACTGTCCAGCGCGTTGGCCGCCTTTTTTGCCGGCGTTCCTGATGGCCTGCATCAACGGGTACGATGAACCCGCCGGCTGTGCCGCGAAGGCCTATTGCTGCTCCTCGCCGGCGGTGTCGTCGCCCTCTTGGTCGCGGCCTGGGATGACATAGGCGCCCGACAGCCACCGGTTGAGATCGACATCCTTGCAGCGCGCCGAGCAGAACGGATAAGTGTCTCGCGCCGAAGGCTTGCCGCATTCCGGGCAGGCCCTGCGCGACCGCAGCGGAGCGACATTGCCGGTGTCCTTGGCCATCAACGGGCCGCCGGCCAGTGGAAGTGGACCTTGAAGCCGTCGGCCGCGAGAAGACCGACGGTCTCGTAGAGCGGGAGTCCGACGACGTTCGTGTAGGAACCGACCAGCTTGACCGCAAAACTCGCGGCCAGACCCTGGATCGCGTAGCCACCGGCCTTGCCGCGCCACTCGCCCGAGGCAAGGTAGCTGTCCAGTTCTTCGCGCGAAAGTCGCTTGAAGCGCAGGCGGGTCTCCACCAGCCGCTGGCGCAGCTTGCCTGCCGGCGTGATCAGACACACGCCGGTATAGACGCGGTGCGAACGACCGGAGAGAAGGTGCAGACAGTTCGACGCCTCTTCCGTCGATTCGGCCTTCGGCAGGATGCGGCGGCCGACCGCCACGACGGTGTCGGCGGCTAGGATGAAGGCGCCGGCGTGTTCGGGTTCGCGCGCGAGCGCAGCCTGCGCCCTTTCCGCCTTGGTGCGCGACAGGCGCTTGGCGAGCGAGCGTGGATGCTCCGCTTTCAGCGGGGTCTCGTCGACGTCTGCCGGGAAGAGACGGTCGGGCTCGATACCGACCTGCTGGAGCAATTCGATGCGGCGGGGCGACCCCGAGGCAAGCACCAGCTGTTGAAAGGCGCTCATCGTCCGTGCGGGTCCGGCGCGCCGGCCTCTACTTGAAGCGGTAGGTGATACGGCCCTTGGTGAGATCGTAGGGCGTCATCTCGACAAGCACCTTGTCTCCAGTGAGCACGCGGATGCGGTTCTTGCGCATGCGGCCGGCAGTATGGGCTATGATTTCGTGCTCGTTCTCAAGCTTCACGCGAAACATCGCATTGGGCAGAAGCTCGGTGACGAGACCGGGAAACTCGAGGACTTCTTCCTTCGGCATTCGCTACCTTTGTATGGGATGGGGCCGGCGCACGGCCGCGCCCGAATTTGCGCGGACCCTATAGGATAAAGACAGCTTTGTGAACAACACAAAAGCGCCGGTCAGCCGGCAAAACGGGCGGATATGCGTGTCTTGAGCCGATCAAGCACGTCCCTGTAGGCCTGCATGATCTGTTCGCGCGTTCCCGCGGCAATGGTCGGATCCGGTGTCGGCCAGTATTCCACCTCGACGGCGAGCGACCGTGTCAGCTCCAGCGCCGCGTGGTGCGCCTCCGGCGAAAGCGTCACGATCAGGTCGAAGAACATGTCCTCCAGATCCTCGATCGTGTGCGGCTGGCGATTGCCGAGGTCCAGGCCTTCCTCCGCCAGCACCGCATCGACGAAGGGGTCGCGGTTGCCGGCGCGCACGCCGGCCGAAGCCACGAAGGAACCCGGCAGTGCCCGCCTTGCGAGAACCTCCGCCATCGGCGAACGCACGGCGTTCATGCCGCACATGAACAAAACGGAGCCGGGTGCCCGCGAGCCGGTCACGCTATCCGCGCCAATGCAGCACGCAGACCAGCGTGAACAGGCGCCGCGCCGTGTCGAAGTCCATATCGACCTTGCCGCCGAGCCGCTCCATCAGCGTCTGCGAACCCTCATTGTGCAGGCCGCGCCGGCCCATGTCGATCGCCTCGATGTGGCTCGGCGTCGCGGAACGTATGGCTTCGTAGTAGCTTTCGCAGATCATGTAGTAGTCCTTGACGATGCGCCGCAGCGGGGTCAAGGACAGGATGTGCGTCACCACCGGTTCGCCGTTTTCCCGCGACACGGCCAGCACCAAGCGCGCGTCGATCAGCGAAAGCTTCAGCCGGTATGGGCCGTTGCCGGCGTCGCCGACGGGCTGGAAATGGTTCTCCTCAATCAGGTCGAAGATGGCGACCGCCCGCTCGTGCTCGACGTCGGGCGTAGAGCGTCCGATCGATTCGTCGAGTTCGACGTCGACCAGCCTGGCGTTGTTGGGCGTCGTCCCCGTCATCGCGAATCTAGAGATTAAGCCGGATGCCGACAGACCGCGCATGCGCCTCCAGGCCTTCGGCACGGGCGAGCGCGATGGCGGCCGGCGCGAGCGCGCGCAGCGCGTCCGGTCCGAGCTTCAGGATCGACGTGCGCTTCATGAAGTCGAGCACCGACAGGCCGGAGGAAAAGCGCGCCGACCGCGCGGTCGGCAGCACGTGGTTTGAGCCGCCGACATAGTCGCCGATGACTTCCGGCGTGTGGCGGCCGATAAAGATTGCGCCGGCATTACGGAGCCGGGCAGCGAAGGGCTCGGCGCCCTCCATGGCGAGTTCGACATGCTCGGCCGCGAGCCGGTCGGCCAACGGGATGGCATCGTCCAGCGTCTCGACGAGGATAATCGCGCCGAAGTCGCGCCAGCTCGCAGCCGCGGTCTGCCCGCGCGGTAAGCTGGCCAGCTGCCGTTCGACAGCGGCTTCCACCGCGTCTGCCAGGCCGGCAGAGTCTGTGATCAGGATCGACTGGGCGGCGCTGTCATGCTCGGCCTGCGCCAGAAGGTCGGCCGCCAGCCATTCGGCGTCATTGCCGGCGTCGGCAACGACCAGCACCTCGGAGGGGCCTGCGATCATGTCGATGCCGACGGTGCCGAAAACCTGCCGCTTGGCCGCCGCCACATAGGCATTGCCAGGTCCGACGATCTTGGCGACCGGCGGGATGGTCTCAGTACCGTAGGCCAGCGCAGCTATCGCCTGGGCTCCGCCGACGCGATAAATTTCGCGGACCTGCCCCAGATCGGCGGCAACCAGGACCAGCGGGTTGATGACGCCGTCGGGACAGGGCACCACCATGACCACGCGCGGCACCCCGGCCACCGCCGCCGGGATGGCGTTCATCAGCACGGAGCTGGGATAGCTCGCGGTGCCGCCCGGAACGTAGAGGCCGACCGCCTCGATCGCCGTCCAGCGCGAGCCGAGCTCGACGCCCGCCGCGTCCGTGTAGCGGTCGTCGGCGGGCAACTGGCGCCTGTGGTGCGCTGTGATGCGGTCGCGCGCGAAGCGAAGCGCTTCCACGGTGGCAGGGTCGGCGACCTCATACGCGGCGGCGATCTCGTCAGCGCCGATCCGCAGGCCGAGCCTGTCGAGATCGACACGGTCGAAACGGCGCGACAGCTCGACCACCGCGCGGTCGCCACCCTCGCGCACATGGCGCAGGATCTCCTTCACCGCCTGCTCGACATCCTCCGAAACTTCACGCTTGGTCGAGAGAAAGGCGGCGAAGCGGGTCTCGAAATCGGGGGCGCTTCGGTTGAGCCGGATTGCCATGATGCGTCCTAAACCTTGTGGGACGGCCGCGATGCGGCTTCCCAGGCGCCGCCGAGATCAGACAGGCGCACTTCGATGCATTCCACGGCCAGCCGTACGGTCGCATCGGCGGAAAAGACGAGCTCGATATCGCCGCCGGGAAGCTCGCCTGCCCGGAAGCGCAGCGTCAGCAAAGAGAGCACCTCGTCAGGGCGGTCGCGCCTGATGCCGGCGGTGCGCGCGGAAAGAACCCTGTCAAACAGGAGCAGACTGCTGCGCCGCTCGTTGGGGCGCGGCTTCAGGAAGGTGCTTTTCCCTTCCCAGACGAAGCGGCGCATAGGCAGCAGGAAGCGTTTCGCCGTCGCCGAATAGTCGAGATCGCCCACCTTCGCCACCGCGTCCTGAACGTGGGCGGAAACGATTTGCAGGTCCGTTTCGTCAAACGCGACGAGCTTCAGGCCATCCATAGCGGCTCCGCGGCTTCTTGATGCGCCGTTATGGCGTCTGTTATGCCGTCTCGCGCTGCGGTGCAACCAAAACGGCAGCAGCAATGGCGGCGCCTTTCGTGCTATGCTGATCAGCAGGGGTGACGGACCATGCATGCACGTCTTTTGAGCGTGGCTCTCTTCCTAGCCTTCGGCGTGGCTGCCGTCTCCGCCTATCTGTGGCTCAGGCCGCCCGCGGTCGGCATTGCCGCGTTCCTGCTGATCGGCGTGCTTGGTCTGTGGCTCGCCGGCCGGGTCTTCGATCGGCTGGCGACACCCGAAGAACGGCGCGCGGACCTGGAGGATCGGGTACGCAATCCCGACCTCTGACCGGCCGCGCGAAAAAGGATCAGGCCGAGATGCGCTCGATGACAGCGCCGCAGCCCGAAAGCTTTTCCTCCAGCCGCTCGAAGCCGCGGTCGAGGTGGTAGACGCGGTTGACCGTGGTCTCGCCTTCCGCCGCGAGGCCGGCAATCACCAGCGAGACGGAAGCGCGCAGGTCGGTGGCCATCACCTGAGCGCCCTTCAGCGTCGCCACGCCGTCGACGGTGGCCGTCTGCCCGGACAGGCTGATATGCGCGCCGAGGCGGGCAAGTTCCTGCACATGCATGAAGCGGTTCTCGAAGATCGTTTCGGTAATCTGCGAGCGGCCCTGCGCCATTGTCATCAGGCCCATGAACTGCGCCTGCAGGTCAGTCGGGAAGCCCGGGAAAGGCTCGGTCGTCACGTCTACCGGCTTGATGCCGTTGCCGTTGCGCTTGACCCGGATGCCGCGCTGCTCGGTGGAGATCTCGGCGCCGGCGTCGCTCAGCACCGAAAGCGCGGTCTCCAGCAGATCAGTGCGCGCGCCTTCGAGCAGCACGTCGCCGCCCGTCATGGCGACGGCCATGGCGTAGGTGCCCGTCTCGATGCGGTCCGGGATGACGCGGTGGCGGGCGCCGGAAAGACCTTCGACGCCCTGGATCACGATCGTCGAAGTGCCGGCACCCTCGATCCGCGCGCCCATCTTGTTCAGGCAATCGGCGAGGTTGACGACTTCCGGCTCACGGGCGGCGTTCTCCAGCACGGTTTCGCCGCGGGCGAGGGATGCCGCCATCATCAGCACATGGGTGGCACCCACCGACACCTTGGGAAATACGTAGCGGTTCCCGACCAGGCCCTTCGGCGCGCTGGCGATGATGTAGCCGCGATCGACGTCGAGTTCCGCGCCCAGCGCCTGCAGCCCGTCGATGAAGAGATCGACCGGACGCGTGCCGATGGCGCAGCCGCCCGGCAGCGAGACGCGCGCCTCGCGCATGCGGGCGATCAGCGGCCCTATCACCCAGAAGCTGGCACGCATCTTCGACACGAGGTCGTAGGGCGCCGTCGTGTCGACGATGTTGCGCGCCGACAGGTTGATGGTGCGAGAATACCCTTCCTGCTGGCTCTCGCGGCGGCCGTTGACGGAATAGTCGACGCCGTGATTGCCGAGGATGCGCGTCAGCTGCTCGACATCAGCGAGATGCGGCACGTTTTCCAGCGTAAGCGTGTCGTCGGTCAGGAGAGCCGCGATCATCAAGGGCAGCGCCGCGTTCTTCGCGCCCGAGATCGGGATGCGGCCATTGAGTTCGTTGCCGCCGACGATCCTGATGCGATCCATGGATTCCCGTCTCCGTTGCAGGCGATTCGCTGGCAAACCGACCGAACGGCCCCTCTAGACCATCCGTCCCCGCCGTTCAAGAAAACCCCGTCCCACCAGGGGCGGACCGCCGGGCTCAATCCTGCCGTGTGTCGCCGGTCTCCCGGCCGAGACCGTCGACGCGGCTGTCCGCCTCGCCCGCGCGGCGCGAGCGCGCTTGGGCCTTGCGGCGCTGAAGATTGGCTCGCAACTCGGCGGCCAGGCGCGCCTTGCGCTCATCGGCCGCTGTCTGATGCTTGGTCGCTTCGTCCCCGGCCATCGCCCATCCTGCCGTCGTGTTTTCCTGTGGCCCGCCATTGTGGCCACCGGATGGCGGCGCCGCCAGCCCCCGCCTGGCTTCGTTCGAATGGCCGAGAATGGTTCGGACTGGAACTTGCGCAGCCGGAATTGATGTGGCAGAAGACCGCCGCATCCGGAAGCTGCCGTAGCTCAGTGGTAGAGCACTCCCTTGGTAAGGGAGAGGTCGAGAGTTCAATCCTCTCTGGCAGCACCATTTCTCCCCGACATGATCCGCCATCTGCATTAGATTGAGCGATAGCGCCGCGTGCGCCGGCGTGGTTCGAAAACGAAACGTTGATCCGGATCAAGGCGGCGGTCCCCGTCCCTTGCGATGCTGTAAGCCTGTCGCCAGGAACCACCATGTCCGTACGCCTCTTATCCAAGCTCGCGGCGCCCGCGCCCCGCTATACGAGCTATCCGACGGCCCCGCACTTCCACGCTGGGATCGACGCGGCCGTCTACCGAGGATGGCTGGAAGAACTGCCGGACGGCGCATCGCTGTCGCTCTATCTGCACATTCCCTACTGCGACCGGCTGTGCTGGTTCTGTGCCTGCCACACCAAGCAGACGCTCTCCTACGCGCCGGTACAACGCTATCTGGAAGCGCTGAAGAGGGAGATCGCGACCGTCGGCGCCGCGGTCGGCCGTCGCCGCATGGTCAGCGCCGTACATTTCGGCGGCGGCTCGCCGACGCTTCTCAGGGCCGACGACATGGTTGCCCTTTCGGAGGCGCTGAGTTCGTCCTTCGAGATCCCTGTCGGGTGCGAGATCAGCGTGGAGATCGACCCCAGCGACATGGACGAGGCGCGCTTCGACGCGCTGGCGCGCGCCGGGATGACGCGGGCGAGCCTCGGCGTCCAGGATTTCGAACCGGCGGTCCAGAAGGCCATCAACCGCATGCAGAGCTACGAGCAGACGCGCTGGGCGGTGGAAAGCGTGCGCGAGCGCGGCGTCGCTTCCGTCAATCTCGACGTTCTTTACGGGTTGCCTCATCAGACCGAGGCGACGCTGACAAGAACCCTGGAACAGGTGCTGACGCTTTCGCCCGACCGCATCGCCCTGTTCGGCTATGCGCATGTACCGTGGTTCAAGAAGCACCAGACCATGATCGACGAGGCGGCGCTTCCCGACATCGCGGCGCGCTACGGCCAGGCGCAACTCGCCGCCAGGTTGGTGCAGGCGGCAGGCTATGTGCCGGTCGGGCTCGATCATTTCTCCAAGCCTTCCGACGGTCTCGCCCAGGCGTGCGTGGAAGGCCGCCTGCGCCGGAATTTCCAGGGCTATACGGTCGACGAGGCGGATGCGCTGATCGGGCTCGGCGCCTCCGCGGTCGGTCGGCTGCCGCAGGGCTACGTCCAGAACCTATCCGCGACCGGCCAGTACGAACGCGCGCTCGTGGAGGGCGGACTGGCCGTCGCGCGCGGCATCGGCTTCACGCCGGAGGACAGGGCCCGCAGCTTCGTCATCGAGCGGCTGATGTGCGACTTCGGCTTCTCAGGGGTGGAGTTGCGCGACCGTTTCGGTCCGGCAGGAAAGGTCATTCTGCGCGAAGCGCAGGACCTGGCCGCCATGGACGAGGATGGTCTTTTCCTGCGCCAAGGCGACAACTTCGTGGTTCCGCAGGAAGCCAGGCCCTTCGTGCGGAACGTGGCCGCGCGGTTCGACACCTATCTGCGTAACGGCCAGGCGCGGCATTCCCAGGCGATATGAGCCCAGGCGCAAACGCGTGCCCCTGCCAACGGAATTACATCTTTTCGTTCTTCCGGTTCGACTTCATCCGTTAACATAGATCGCCTATTGGAATACCGGTCGGTGATAATCGACTTCTGACCGGCGACCCGCAAGTCAGACGCGACCGACGATGCGCCGATTGGTCTGTGTGGTTTAGGGGATAGTCTATGGGCGAGCTGGACGGTTCCCATTTGTCGCAACCTCAAGGGGGACCTGGAAGGTCTGAAGACCACGCCTGGCGTTTTGCATGGCTCGACCGCAGGGTGCTGGCCTGGACCTCGTATGATGTCGCCAGTTCGACCTATATCGGCGTAGTTCCGACGGTGCTGTTCCCGATCTTCTACCTCACGGTCGTCAACACGGGCGCGGCCGGACTATTGTCGTGGGGGGTCGGCGTTTCGGTCGCCCTGCTGGTGGCCGGCCTGGCAGCCCCGTTCATCGGCAAGGTGGCCGACCGCGATCAGAGCCGGTGGCATTTTCTGGTGATCACGACATTGCTGTGCTGCGCTGCGACGGCGGCGCTCGCCCTCGTCCAGCCGGGACAAAGCGTGCTGGCGCTGGTTGCATTCGCTCTGGCGCAGGCCGCCTATTCGCTGTCGCAACCGCTCTATGAAAGCTACCTGCCTATGCTGGCGCGCGCGGCCGACAGCGGCCGGGTTTCGGCGTTCGGGTGGGCGATCGGATTTATGGGCGGCATCATGATCATCGTCGTGCTGTTGCCAGTGGCGTCCCACGCTTCGGGCCATGCGCTTTTCGCGGAAAGCTTCATGCTGGTCGGCCTGTTGTTCGCCATCATCGCAGGCCCTGCCCTCTGGTTCCTGCGACGGGTCGTGGAAGGAGAGCGGACGGACCGTGTTCAGCCGGAGCGGCCGTCGATCTGGCAGACCGTGCGGCAGTGGCGTCTCAATCGCGAGCTCTTCAAGGTCATCGTCGCCTTCTACATGGTCAACAGCGCGATGGTGACCATCTCCGTCTTTGCGGCGGAATACTTTCGTTCGAGCTTCGGCGCTTCCGTGCACGAGCTTCTCGTGCTGATGCTGGTCTATACGGTGATCGCGCTGCCTGCGACATTCGTCTTCGGCGTGCTAGGAGATCGCTGGACGCACGGGTCGGCAATCCTGGTCTCGTTGTCGATCTGGGCCGGCGCCGTCGTGCTGATGGCGCTCGGCACCGCCACTTGGGTGCCGATGGTCGTTGTCGTCCTGCTCGGCCTGGTCTACGGCTCCACCCAGGCGCTGTTCCGATCGCTGATAGCGCTGTGGGTGCCACGCGGGCGCGAGGCGGAATTCTTCGGCTTCAACGCCGCCGCCGGCCGCATATCGGCATCGGTCGGCCCGGTGCTCTACGGCGTGATCGCCACGACGACCGGCGACTCGCGAATGGCGCTGCTGTCGATGATCTTCTTCGTGGTCGCGGGGGCCGGCATACTGACCGTGACCGCCGATCCGCTGCGCAAGGCCAGCCTGCTGTAAGGCGATTGCCAGAGCGGTTGGTCGGCGAGCGATCCGGTCTCAGGACCGCGATTCACAGACCCTCACCGGGCAATCGTCACGATCGGCGGTCGGTACGGTCGCGAGGACGGCAGTCTGGCCACCGTCGCAGAAGCGGGCGTCCGCGACGTAGCGATCATAATTGCGCTTGGTCCTGTCCGATGTCTGAAAGCGCAGGACGGCGGCGCCGATGGCCCGAACTTCCGCCTGGACGCGCTCGCAGGTGAGCCGCGACACGTTGAACGACGGCTCTGCCCTTGCCCCGGATGCGAGAACGGCCGAAACTCCCGCGGCAAGCACATACACCATTGCCCGAACCGTCCGCATTCCACGCCCGCCCATGCTTCCGCTCGACGGTCCATGCTGGCCCATCGCCGCTTCGGCCGCAACTGCTTGCCGGGCAGCAGAAGGCTTCCGGTAAGCTCATGGTGAACGACACCAGCGAGCCGGTGGCGACCACGCAATCCGGCCGAGTTCCCGCGCGCAAATAGC
>JAEUMA010000457.1 GCA_016793565.1 Rhizobiaceae bacterium | reverse complement strand
AGCAGGCCCGCCATGTCCTTCACCGCGATGATATGGGCGCCCGCCTTCTCCAGATCCTGCGCCAGACCGGTGTAATATCTCAGATCGTATTTCGCCCGCGCGGGGTCGAGGATGTCGCCGGTATAGCACATCGCCGCCTCGCAGAGCTTGCCCTCCTCGCGAACGGCGTCCATCGAGACACGCATGTTCTCGACCCAGTTCAGGCAGTCGAAGACGCGGAAGAGGTCGATGCCGCCATCTGCGGCCTGCCTGACGAAATGGCGCACCACATTGTCGGGATAGTTGGTGTAGCCGACGCCGTTCGCGCCGCGCAGGAGCATCTGCAGCAGAAGGTTGGGTGCGGCCTCGCGTACCAGCGCCAGCCGCTCCCACGGATCCTCGGTCAGGAAGCGCATGGCGACGTCGAATGTCGCGCCGCCCCAGCATTCGAGCGACAGCAATTGCGGCAGGGCGCGGGCATAGGTGCCGGCGATGCGGGCGATGTCGAAGGTGCGCATGCGGGTCGCCAGCAGCGACTGATGCGCGTCGCGCATCGTCGTATCCGTCACCAGCACGCGCTTTTCCGCGCGCATCCATTCGGCGAATTTTTCGGGGCCGAGAGCATCGAGCCGCTGCTTGGTACCGTCCGGAATGGGCGCGTCGAGATAGGGCACGACCGGCTCGGCCGCGTCCGGGTTCGGCATGGCGCGGCCGCGCGTCTCGGGGTGGCCGTTCACCGAGACGTCGGCGAGGTAGTTCAGCAGCTTGGTGGCGCGGTCCTGCCGCTTCACCTGGGCGAAAAGCTCCGGCGTGGAATCGATGAACTTGGTCGTGTAGCTGTTGTCACGGAAGCTGGGGTGGTTGATGATCGCTTCCAGGAAGGTTAGGTTGGTCGCCACGCCACGGATGCGGAACTCGCGCAGCGCGCGGTTCATGCGGGCGATCGCCTCCAGCGGCGTCGGCGCCCAGGCCGTCACCTTTTCCAGCAGCGGGTCGTAGAAGCGGGTGATGACGGCGCCTGAATAGGCGGTGCCGCCGTCGAGCCGGATGCCGAAGCCGGTCGCGCCGCGATAGGCGGTGATGCGGCCATAGTCGGGGATGAAGTTCTGCTCCGGATCCTCCGTGGTGATGCGGCACTGCAGCGCATGGCCGTTGAGGCGGATGTCTTTCTGGGCGGGCACGCCGGATTCCGCCGTGCCGATGGCAAAACCGTCGAGGATGTGGATCTGCGCCTTGACGATGTCGATGCCGGTCACCTGCTCGGTGACGGTGTGCTCCACCTGGATACGCGGGTTGACCTCGATGAAGTAGAATTTTCCCGTGTCGGCGTCCTGCAGGAACTCCACCGTGCCGGCGCCGATGTAGCTGGTCTCGTTCGCGATCTTCAGCGCGTAACCGCACAGTTCCTGCCGCAGCGCGTCGCTGAGGTAGGGCGCGGGCGCGCGCTCGACCACCTTCTGGTTGCGGCGCTGGATCGAGCAGTCGCGCTCGAACAGGTGCACGGCGTTGCCCTGCGTATCGCCGAGAATCTGCACCTCGACGTGGCGGGCGCGCTCGATCAGCTTTTCGAGGTATACCTCGTCCTTGCCGAAGGCGGCGCGGGCTTCGCGCCGGCCCTCGTTGACCTCGCGTCCGAGGTCGGCCTCGGAACGGATGACGCGCATTCCGCGCCCGCCGCCGCCCCAGGAGGCTTTCAGCATCAGCGGATAGCCGACTTCGGCCGCAAGCTTCTTCACCTCGGCGAGATCATCCGGCAGGGGATCGGTGGCTGGAATGACCGGCACACCGATCTCGACCGCGAGGTTGCGGGCGGCGACCTTGTTGCCAAGCCGGCGCATGGTCTCGGGCTTGGGTCCGATGAAGGTGATGCCGGCGGCGGCGCAAGCCTCCGCGAATTCGGGGCTTTCCGACAGCAGCCCGTAGCCGGGGTGGATCGCGTCGGCACCCGACAGCTTGGCGACGCGAATCACCTCGTCGATGGCCAGATAGCTTTCGATCGGCCCGAGCGGCTTTTCGAGATGCGGCCCGCGCCCGACCTGGTAGCTCTCGTCTGCCTTAAAGCGGTGGAGCGAGTATTTGTCCTCTTCGGCCCAGATCGCAACCGTCTTGAGACCCAGTTCGTTGGCCGCGCGGAAGACGCGGATGGCGATTTCGGACCGGTTGGCGACAAGAATCTTGGTGATCGGCACGCAGGCACTCCAGCTACGAAGGCGGACTGACGCCTTGCTTAGCGCAAAATTTGTGCACTGCAAACAGGGATGGCAGGACACTGCGCGTCGCCGTGGCGTATGAGCCTGTCGCCTGCCGTTCAGGCGCCTTATGCTCGGCGTCTCCGATCCATTGGAAACGCTGTCGATGCTTTATGCGATCCTGGCCTACCATGTCGAAGACGTCGTCACCTCGTGGACGCAGGAGGAGGACGGCGCCCTGATGGACGATCTGCTGGCGGTGCATTTCCGTCTCGTCGATGAGGGCAAGCTCGGGCCGGCGGCCCGGCTGGATGCGACGGCGAAGGCGGTGACGCTGCGCGGTCCGGGCGCCGGCATCGTCGTCGACGGACCCTTCGCGGAGACCAAGGAGGCGCTGCTCGGCTTCTACGTGGCCGATTTCGCCGATCTGGACGAGGCGGTCGCTTCAGCACGCGATCTGAGGCGCGCCAATCCGAGCGCGGTCTACGAGATCCGTCCGGTCATGCTTTATCTGCCGGGCGCGGAGTTGGCGCGGGCGGAGACCTGAGCCGCGCGGCCACCTTCGTCGCCGGCAAGGTGGCTCGCAAAAAGAAAGGCCCGGCGCGAGGCGCCGGGCCTTTCCTTCCAAGAACGGAGATCGAGACTTATTCGTTCTCGAAGTAGCTGTACTTGCCGTCGTCGCCCTTCTTCCAGGTATACATCACATAGTCCGGACGGGTGATGTCGCCCTTGGCGTCGAAGCCGAGCTCGCCGATGGCGGTCGCCCACGGGCCGGAAGCCTTGATCGCATCCGCGACCTTCTGCGGATCGTCGGCCGAACCGGCCTTCTTGATCGCCTCGGCGATCACCTGCAGAGCAGCGTAGGAGTAGAGCGTGTAGGCTTCGGGCTCGAAGCCTGCGGCGCGGAACTTCTCCACGATGTCCTTGGCGGCCGGGTTCTTGCGCGGATCCGGAGCGAAAGTCATCAGCGTGCCGTCGACGGCGTCGCCGGCGATCGAGGCGAGCTCGTTGGAGACGATGCCGTCGCCCGACATGAACTGAGCCTTCAGGCCCTGGTCGGAGAACTGGCGCATCAGCAGGCCGGCCTCGGTGTGCAGGCCGCCGTAGTAGACGACGGAGACGCCGGCTTCCTTGAGCTTGGCGATGAGGGCCGAGAAGTCCTTGTCGCCGATGTTGATGCCTTCATAGAGGGCTTCCGTCACGCCGGCGCTGTTGAGAGCCTTCTTGGTCTCGTCGGCGAGACCCTGGCCATACGGCGTCTTGTCGTGGATGACGGCGATCTTGGCATCCTTGAAGTTCGCGGCGAGATAGTCGCCCGCGACCTTGCCCTGCTGGTCGTCGCGGCCGCAGGTGCGGAAGGTGTTCCACAGTCCGCGCTCGGTGTAGTTCGGGTTGGTCGAAGCCGGAGTGATCTCGAGGATGCCGTTTTCGGCATAGACCTCGGAAGCCGGGATCGAGACGCCCGAGTTGAAGTGGCCGACCACATACTTGACGCCGTCGGCGACGAACTTGTTGGCGACCGAGATGCCCTGCTTCGGATCCGAAACGTCGTCGCCGACCACCACCTTGATCTGCTCGCCGTTGATGCCGCCGGCCGCGTTGATGTCGGCCGCGGCCTGCTCGGCTCCCTTCTGAAGCTGTGCGCCGAAGGCGGCGTTCGGTCCGGTGATCGGACCGGCGACGCCGACCAGGATGTCCGCCCATGCGCTGCCGGAGAACGCGACCAGCGCGGACACGGCGACGGCGGACAGGAAAGTCTTTTTCATTGAAGCACTCCCGTTAGCGAGTGGGCGTGAATGAGGATTTCATGCGATGCCCACTCTATCGCAGAAGCCCGGTAGTTTGCCGATTTTACGGCAGTTGTCACGCCGATTCCCTCGCAAAACGGCGCATTCGCGTGATCTCAGGCCTTGGCTTTCCATGAAAGCGCGGAAGCGCGTTCGTAGAGCCAGTAATATTGGCCGACCATCTGGTTTGTTCTGGTGTATTGGTAACCGATGAAGCCGATGATCATCAGTATGACGGTATCGACTATGTAGTATTGCGCGGAAAGCATCGTTCCGTCGAACAGTGCATGATGGATGAACCGCACCGCCACGCCGAGCAGCAGCAGGTAGGCGACGAGGCTCGACTTGGATCGCCAGGTCAGCGCGCAGGCGCGCCCGGTCATCCATGCCGCGCCGCCTCCCAACAAAAAAGTGATGAAGAAGAACTGCCAGATCGACGGCTCTTCGTGGATGATACCGTGCAGCATGTCGATACCGGCCGCTAGTGGCGGCCGCCCTCCAGATAGGCGGCGCGCACTTCGGGATTGGCGAGCAGTTCCTTGCCCGTGCCGCTCATGGTGACGTTGCCATTGACCATCACATAGCCGCGATGGGCGAGCTTGAGCGCGCCGAAGGCGTTCTGCTCGACCAGGAATACGGTTAGGCCGCTCTTGGCGTTCAGCTCCTTGATGGCGTCGAAGATCTGCTTGACGATCAGTGGCGCCAGACCCAGCGAAGGCTCGTCCAGCAACAGCAGCTTGG
>JAEUMA010000421.1 GCA_016793565.1 Rhizobiaceae bacterium | reverse complement strand
TGGTGGGCGACGGCGAGGGCGGCTGGCCCGACACGCCCTTTGCTGGGGAAATGGACCTGCCTTTCACCATGGCGGTGGACCTGACCACCGGCGCGCTCAACGCCGGTCCGCTGGCGTCGATCTACAACGCGACGCTGGCGCTGCGGGTCGATGACCAGGGGCTCTCGGTCAGCGACCTCAAGGGCAGCCTCTTCGGGGGTACGGTGTCCGGCCTGATGACGATCAGGAACACAGGCGGTACTGGGCTGCTCTCCACGCAGCTCAAGCTCGACGGGGCGCAACTACCGATGATCGCGCCGCAGAGCCGGATCGCGGGAACCGGCGATTTCAGCGTCGAAGCGTCGGCCAGCGGAAAATCGGTCGGCGGGCTGGTCTCGGCGCTTTCGGGCTCGGGTACGGCGTCACTGGATGGGCTGGAACTGCCAGGCCTCAACGCGGAGGCTTTCCCGGCCCTGATCGCCAATGCCGATCGCGTCGGACGCGCCATCGACGCGGCGAAGGTGGCGGTTTTCGCGCCGGGGCTGGCGTCGGGCGGGCGCTTCGAGGCCGGAGCGGCCGACATCGCCTTCACCATCGCCGGCGGCGTGCTGCGGATACCGGCCACGCGCTTCGAGGGCAAGGATGCGACCGTAACCGCAGACCTGCGTGTCGACGCTTCGCGCGCAGAAGTGGCGGCGGACGGCAGCATCGTCTGGAAGCCTGGCGACGAAGCGCTGACGGGTTCGGAGCCGGCGGTGCGCTTCTCGCTGGCCGGCCCCATCGAGACCGCCGGCCTGGTGTTCGACAGCGAGCCGCTGGCGCAGTTTCTGACGCAGCGCGCGCTGGAGCTCGAGCAGGCCCGCGTCGAGGCGATGCAGGCGGCCTTGCTCGAGAAGCAGCGGCTGCGGCGCGAAGTTCGCTACTACGCCGGCCTGCAGAAGGAGCGCGACCGCCTGGCCGAAGAGGCGCGGCGGGCGGAAGAAGAACGCCTGAAAGCCGAGGCGGAAGCGCGCGCCCGGGCAGAGGCCGAAGAAAAGGCGCGCGTCGAAGCCGAGGCGAAAGCCCGCGCAGAGGCGGAGGCGGCCGCCGCGGCCGAGCGGGAGCAGCGAGCGCAAGAGGAGCGCCGCCGGCAAGAGGAATAGCAGCGGTCCCGCGACGAGGCAGACCGCGCCGCGGACGCGCTGCGCGAAGCCGGCCAGCGCCAGGACGGCGCTGACGGAGCTCCGGCCGTCGTGCCCGAGATTCCGCGCCCGCAACCGCAGATGCAGGATGCGCCGATCCCGCCCGCCGACGTGGGGGCGACGGAGAAGAAGCGCGCCATCAACCCGTTCGACAGCATCGACAGCTTCTTCAAGTCGTTCCAGTAGAGCGGTTCACGGTTAGATGGAAACGGTTCTGTTTGCATCTAACCGCGAACCGCTCTGGCAGCCCAGGCGCCGTCCTTGAGGCGCGCCTTCAACTGTTCGAGCACATAGAGGCGCAAGGCGGAGGACAGATTGGCGTCCTGCGGGCGCGTTCCGTCAATTTCGGCGATCAGCGCGGCGAGCGGCATGTTCCGCCCCGCGGCCAAGAGCGTCAGCTCGTCGAAGAACGCCTGCTCCAGAGATATGCTCGTGCGGTGTCCGCGGATCGAGACGGAGCGCTTGGCGACGAGGCTCAATCGGACCGGTCCGTGCCGGCCGGCGGATCGGCAAGAGGAGAGCCTGCTGTCCCGCCTTCACGCCTGTGCCCGTCGAGATAGGCGTCGGCCTTGTCGCGGCGCGAGGCTTCTGCCTGCTTCTGCGCCTTGCCGCGACCATGCAGAATGCGGGCTTCCTCCGCCTCCCGCTCGCGAACGGCACGGGCCTTCTGCTTGCGGGCGAGGCGAAGGTTGACGACCTCGCCCATCGCTATTTCTTGCGGAAGGAGTCGAGCGAGACCACGTCGGCTCCGGCCTTGCCTTCGCTGGCGGCAGGAGCGCCGTCACTGGCAGCGGCGGGCGCCTTGGGCTCGGCGGCGCGGCTCTTGCCGGCCTCGGCCTTCTTTGCCGGCGCTTCGACGCGCGGAAGGGCCGGGGTGGCCTCCACGACCGCCGGACTATCCGGCTTGACGTCGAACTCCAGCTCGAAATTGACGGACGGATCGTAGAAGCCGCGTACGGCGGAGAAGGGAATCTCCAGCTTTTCCGGCACGTCGGAGAAGGACAGGCCGACCTCGAACCCGGTCTCGGTCACCTTCATGTCCCAGTACTGATACTGCAGCACAATCGTCATCTGTTCGGGATAACGTTCGCGCAGGCGCGTGGAGATTCGCACCCCCGGCGCCCCCGTGACGAAGGTGATGAAGAAATGATGGTTGCCCGGCAGGCCGGTGCGGGCGACTTCCTGCAGAACCTTGCGCATGACGCCGCGCAAGGCCTCCTGGGCCAGGATGTCGTAGCGGATATGATCCTCTGCCATGGCCGCGGCTCTCGTGACTCGAATGCTGCTACCTCTAATGAAGCTTCGCGTCCGCGTAAACGGATTTGCGCCATCAAGACGGTCCGCATGCCACCGTTGGTCGATCGGACATCCTGAGGCACGGCGAGAACGGTCGAGAGGAAGAGAGAAGGTGGAGGCTTCTGTTGCCAGGTGCCTCCGGACCCCGCCTAGAGGAGCGATCCCCTAGGGCTTGATTTGAAGCTATCGCACCGCATTAAGCAGCGAGACGTGCTTCCGCATAGTTGTCGTTGGCAACTATAAGTTTAGCCCGATAACGGCGGTACAATGCCGGGCAAAAGCCAGATCTTTACACCTTCGTCGATCCTATTTCGCCCCCATCACAAACCGTCGCGCACGGCGGTTCATGGTGGAGGCGCCGGGTACCGCCCCCGGGTCCGAACGGTTTATTCCATCTGCCGTTTATCACCATAGTCGGACGAGCCGACACCCCGAATATAAGGAGGGGCGTTCGAAATGAAAAGGGTGCCGACCGCGCATCCCTCAGATGTGGGCAACGGATTTGCGGGGGATGTGCGGGCGCGCGCGCCATCCTATAATCAGGCGAGACCAAGCGGGCATCGCCATGCGCCATTCCGAACAGCAGTACCTGAACCTCCTCGACGATATCCTGGCGCGCGGCAGCCGCCGGATCGACCGCACGGGCGTCGGCACGCTTTCGATCTTCGGCGCGATGGCGCGCTTCGATCTCAGCGCCGGAGAAGTGCCGATCCTGACCACCAAGCGCGTCTACTGGAAGACGGCCGTCAAGGAGATGCTGTGGTTCCTTACCGGCAGCACGCGTCTGCGCGGACTGCTTCAGCAGAACGTCGCGATCTGGACCGACTGGCCGCTGGACCTTTATCGGCGGTCCACCGGCGACCCGATCAGCCAGGAGGAATTCGAGCGCCGCATTCTGGAAGACGACGCCTTCGACGCAGCCTGGGGCGAGCTTGGGCCGATCTACGGCAAGCAATGGCGCCGGTGGCAGGGTCCGGACGGGCGCCATCACGATCAGATCGCGACGCTTATTCATACGCTGCGTACCAATCCGGCGAGCCGGCGGATGCTGTTTCATGCCTGGAACGTCGCCGAACTCGATCAGATGGCGCTGCCGCCCTGCCATATGGTCTACCAGTTCCACGTCGCCGACGGTCGCCTGTCCTGCATGATGACGCAGCGCTCGGTCGACATCCTGCTCGGCGCGCCCTTCAACTGGGTGGGCACGGTGGCGCTGCAGATGATGATCGCGCAGCAGGCCGGACTGGAACTCGGCGACTTCGTCTGGGTCGGCGGCGACGTGCACCTCTACCTCAATCATGTCGAGCAGGCGCGCGAGCAGCTTTCGCGCCAGCCGCGGCCGGCGCCGCGCATGCGGCTTCTTCGCAAGCCGGCGAGCATCGACGACTACCGGATCGAGGATTTCGAAGTGACGGGCTACGCCCCGCACGATCCGATCCGGGCGGCGGTCGCGGTGTAGGCCGCGCGGGTGGATATCGTCATCCACGCGGCCGTCGCGGACAATGGCGTCATAGGACGCGAGGGCGGCCTGCCCTGGCGGCTTTCCACCGACATGAAGCGCTTCAAGGCGGGCACCATGGGCCGGCCGGTGATCATGGGGCGCAAGACCTGGGAGAGCTTTCCCAAGCGCCCGCTGCCCGGGCGGCTCAATATTGTGATCACGCGTGATCCGGGTTTTCCGGCGGAGGGAGCCGAGACGGCGGCCTCGCTGGAGGACGCGCTCACGCTGGCACGGGTGCGCAGCCGCTGCATGACGGGCGCCGACGAGATCTGCGTGATAGGCGGCGGCCAGATTTACGCCCAGGCGATGGGTTTGGCAGACCGGCTGGCAATAACCCACGTGCACGCAAAACCCGACGGCGACACGCATTTCCCCGCCATCGATCCTTGCCTCTGGCGTGCGGTCTCGCGCGAGGACGTTCCTGCCGGCGACAAGGACAGCCACACCACCTCCTTCATCCTGTATGAAAAACGTAATGGCGCGACCTGACCGGGCAGGTTAGAGACAGGTTAGGGAGCAGAGGCGCCACGATCCGCGGCGGAATCCCGGCAATGTGTCGGGGCGTCGCGTTGAAAGCGCATACCCGGCTCCCTATAGAAGGCCCTGAGGGAGGGCGCGCGCGGCGGGCCGCGCTCTCGGGAAGCGAAAGGACATTCATGCCCTGGAACAATCAGAGCGGCGGCCCCTGGGGTGGCGGCGGCAATGGCAGCGGCGGAGGCGGCGGAGGTGGCCCCTGGGGCCAGGGTCCGCGCGGACCCTCAGGCCCTCAAGGCGGCCCCCCCGACCTGGAAGCGATCATCCGGCGCGGCCAGGACAGGCTGAGGCAGGCGCTTCCCGGCGGTGGCGGCACTGGTCCGGCGCTGGCGCTGCTCGTCGGCGTCGCGGCGGTGGCGTTCTGGCTGTTCCAGTCGGTCTACACGGTGCAGCCGGACGAGCTCGGCGTGGAGCTGCGTTTCGGCAAGCCCAAGCAAGAAATCTCGCAGCCGGGCCTGCATTTCCACTGGTGGCCGATCGAGACCGTCGAGATCGCCAACACCGCCGAGAAGCTGATCAATATCGGCGAGGGCCGCAGCGGCGGCTCCGGGCTGATGCTGTCTGGCGACCAGAACATCGTCGACGTCCGCTTCTCCGTTGCCTATGGGGTCAGTGATCCCAACGCCTATCTCTTCAACGTCTCCGACCCAGACGAGATGGTGCGCCAGGTGGCCGAGAGCGCAATGCGCGAGGCCGTCGGACGACGTCCGGCGCAGGACATCTTCCGCGACGACCGCCAGGGCATCGCGCAGTCGGTGCGCGAGACCATCCAGAAGACGCTGGACGACTACGGTACGGGGCTGGCCGTCAACGCCATCTCGATCGAGGACGCGGCACCGCCGCGCGAAGTGGCCGACGCGTTCGACGAGGTGCAGCGCGCCGAGCAGGACGAGGACCGCTTCGTCGAGGAATCCAACCAGTATTCCAACCAGAAGCTCGGCCAGGCGCGCGGCGAGGCCGCTCAGGTGCGCGAAGACGCGGCAGCCTACAAGAGCCGCGTCGTGCAGGAGGCGCAGGGCGAGGCGCAGCGCTTCATCTCCGTCTACGACGAATACGCCAAGGCGCCGGAGGTGACTCGCGAACGTCTGTTTCTGGAAACGATGGAGCAGGTGCTGAAGAGCGCGGACAAGGTGATCGTGGAGCAGGGCGGCGGCCAGGGCGTCGTACCCTACCTGCCGCTGCCTGAACTGCAGAAGCGGGCCCAGGGAGGGACCAACTGATGGCGAACCGCCTTCCGATCATCGCCGTCATCGTCGCCATCGGGCTGTTCCTGATCTACTCGTCGATTTACGTGGTCAACGAACGCCAGCAGGCGATCGTTCTGCGCTTCGGCGAGATCGTGGACGTTGAGTCCGAGCCCGGCATCTATTTCAAGGCGCCGTTCTCCTTCTTCGAGGCGGACAACGTCCAGCTTATCGACGACCGTATCCTGCGCTTCGACCTCGACAACATCCGCGTGCAGGTTTCCGGCGGCAAGTTCTACGAGGTGGACGCCTTCGTGGCGTTCCGCATCAACGATCCGCGCGTGTTCCGGCAGGCCGTGTCGGGCAGCGTTCCGCTGGCCGAGCAGCGCCTGCGCACACGTCTCGATGCGGCGCTGCGCCGGGTCTACGGCCAGCGCGGCTTCGAGTCCGCGCTGTCGGAGGAGCGGGCGGCGATGATGCGCGAGGTCGCTGACCAGCTGCGGCCCGACGCGACGTCGCTCGGACTGGAGATCGTCGACGTGCGCATCCTGCGCACCGACCTCACCGCCGAGGTCTCGCAACAGACCTACGACCGCATGAAGGCAGAGCGTCTGGCCGAAGCCGAAAGGCTGAGGGCACGCGGTCGCGAGGCGGCCCAACGCATCCGCGCGCGTGCCGACCGCGAGGTGGTGGAGATCGTGGCGGAGGCGCAGCGCGACTCCGAGATCCTGCGCGGTGAAGGCGAGGCGGAGCGCAACAGCATCTTCGCCGGCGCGTTCCAGCGCGATCCGGAGTTCTTCGAGTTCTACCGCTCGATGAACGCCTATGTCGCGGCGCTGAAGGACACCGGCACGACGATGGTGCTGTCTCCCGACTCGGAGTTCTTCCGCTTCTTCCGCAGTGCGCAGGGCCAGCGCGCAGCACCGGCCGCGCCTGCCGCCGCACCGGTGGCGGATGCGCCGGCATCCGGAGGCGAGGCGGCGGCTCCTGCGGCCGAGACGGCTTCGCCCGCCGCGGCCGCGCAGTAGGGGAGCGCGGCTTGGCCGAGCTGTGGATCGCCGTCGGCCTGATGCTGGCGGCGGAAGGCCTGCTTTACGGCGGCTTTCCTAAGCTGGCCAAGCGGATCGCCGAAACCGTACTTGCGATGCCGGAGGCCCATCTGAGGCTGGCCGGCGTCGCCTCCATCGCGTTGGGCGTGGTGGTGGTGTGGCTGGCGCGGGGATGAAGGACGATTTATCTTGCGCCTGCGAAAGGCCGCAAACACGCCTCAATTCTTGCCAACATGGCCGGGCGGCGAGCCCGCACAACGTCTGTTCCCCACGCCGAGCTCCGGGAGACCACCGATGATCGCCACCCGTCCGAAATCGTCGCTGCGCAGGCTGCTAGCCGGAGCAGCCGGCCTTGCCATCCTGGCGCCGCACGTCCTGTCGCAGCCGGCCTTCGCGCAAGAGCAGACGCAGTCGTCCGCCACGCTCCAGAGCGCAGCGCCGGCCGCCGCCGGACCCGCCTCGGTGGCCGACCTGGCGGAAAAGCTGCTTGGCGCCGTCGTCAATATTTCCACCTCGCAGACGGTGGACGGCGGCGAGGGCGGGCACAACCGCGTGCCGGTGCCGCAATTGCCGGAAGGCTCTCCCTTTCAGGACTTCTTCGATGATTTCTTCAAGGATCGGGGCGGCGAGGACGGCCCCGGCCCCGACCAGAAGGTGCAGTCGCTCGGATCCGGCTTCGTGGTCGACGCCGAGAAGGGCATCGTCGTCACCAACAATCACGTGATCGCCGACGCCGATGAGATCGAGGTGAATTTCTCGGACGGTTCGCGGCTCAAGGCTGAACTGATCGGCACCGACACCAAGACCGACATCGCCGTGCTCAAGGTCGACCCGGCCGGCAAGAAGCTGACGGCGGTGAAATTCGGCGATTCGGAACATCTGCGCATCGGCGACTGGGTGATGGCGATCGGCAACCCGTTCGGCCTTGGCGGCACGGTGACGGTCGGCATCGTGTCGGCGCGCAACCGCGACATCAATTCCGGCCCCTACGACGATTTCATCCAGACCGACGCGGCGATCAACCGGGGCAATTCCGGCGGCCCGCTGTTCAACATGTATGGCGAGGTGGTGGGCATCAACACGGCGATCATCTCGCCGTCCGGCGGCTCGATCGGCATCGGGTTTTCGATACCGTCGCAGCTCGCGGCGGGTGTGGTCGACCAGCTGGTTGAGTTCGGCGAGACGCGTCGCGGCTGGCTGGGCGTGCGCATCCAGCCGGTCACCGACGACATCGCCGAAAGCCTCGGCATGGCGACGGCGAAGGGCGCGCTGGTGGCCGGTATCGTCAAGGGCGGGCCGGTCGACGACGGTTCGATCCAGCCCGGCGACGTGATCATCAAGTTCGACGGTCGCGACGTCGCCGACATGCGCGACCTGCCGCGGGTCGTCGCCGAGAGCCCGGTCGGCAAGGCGGTCGACGTGGTGATCGTGCGCAAGGGCGTCGAGCAGACGGTCAAGGTCACCCTCGGACGTCTGGAGGACGGGGAGAAGCTGACGGAGGCCTCCGCCGGTCCCGCCGAGGAGGCCGAGCCGTCCGCCACGGCCAGCATTCTGGGCATGACCGTCGGCGAGCTGAACGAGGAGACGCGCAAGAAATTCGGCATCTCCGAAGATGTCTCCGGCGTGGTGATCACCGACGTCGCCAAGGATTCTCCGGCTGCGGAGCGCGGCATCACCGCAGGCGAGGTCATCGTGGAAATCGCCCAGGAATCCGTCGCTTCGCCGAAAGAAGTGCAGGATCGAGTCAACGAGCTCAAGGAGCAGGGCAGGAAGAACGCCCTGCTGATGCTGGCGTCCAAGACCGGAGAACTGCGTTTCCTGACCGTGCGGACGGAGTGATTCCGCGCGAGCCTGCAAGTTCTTGTTGCTGCTTCGAAAAGGCGTCCGTCAGGGCGCCTTTTTCCGTGCTGCCCAGTCCTGTCGGGAAAGTGCGTAGAGTACGTGCCGCACCAGCTGCGGGTGCGTGTCCGGGATCGCCGGGTGATCGAAATCCCTGGTCGCATCGCGGCGCATGCCCAGCCGTTCCATGACCGCTGTCGAGCGCTGGTTGTTCCACACGGCGAAGGAGACCACCTCATCGAGGCCGAGTTCGGCGAAGGCGAAGTCCAGCCACGCACGGGCCGCCTCCATCACATAGCCCTTGCCCCAGAACTCGGGAGCGAGCCGCCAGCCGATCTCGATGGTGCCGGGCGGAAATACGGGCTCGATCATGACCGGGTGAACCCCGACGAAGCCGATGCAGGCTCCGTCCTCGCGCCGTTCTACCGCGCAGAATCCGTAGCCACGGGCAGCGATATCGGCGCGCAGGCGGTCGAAAAACGCGTCGCTCTGCGCCCGGTCCCTGCGGAAGGGAAAGAACTCCATGACGCGGTCGTCGGAATTGATGCGGTGGAACAGGTCGCGGTCGCGATCCTCCCAGTTGCGCAGGATCAGCCGCTCGGTCCAGACGGGTTTCAAGCGACGAACTCCGACTGCCGGTAGCCCTGCATGTAGAGCAGCGCCGTCAGGTCGCCGTGATCGACGCGGAAAGGCGCGGCGGCGGCAACCGAAGGCTTGGCGTGCAGCGCGACGCCGGCGCCGGCGAGGCCGAGCATGTCGAGGTCGTTCGCCCCGTCGCCGACCGCCATCACGTCGGCCGGCACGAGCCCGTGCGCGGCGCTGATGTCGAGCAGCGCGCTGGCCTTGGCCGCGCGTCCGAGGATCGGCTCCGCCACCGAACCGGCGAGGCGGCCGCCGGACACGTCCAGCCGGTTCGCGCGGTTCTCGTGAAAACCGAGCTTCGCGGCGATTGGACCGGTGAAGGCGTCGAAGCCGCCGGAGACGAGTGCGGTCCATGCGCCGTGGCTTCGCATCGTTCCGACCAGCGCCGGCCCGCCCCCAGCGAGCGTCAGGCGATCCTCGATCAGGCGGTCGATGACGGCCGCCTCCAGGCCCGCCAGCAGCGCCACACGTTCCCGCAGCGCCGGCTCGAAGGCGATCTCGCCATTCATGGCGCGCCGGGTGATCTCGGCGACCTCGGTCTTGAGGCCGACCATGTCGGCCAGCTCGTCGATGCACTCCTGGTCGATCATGGTGGAGTCCATGTCGGCGATCAGCATCTTCTTGCGCCTTCCGGCGAGCGGCTGGACGACGATGTCGACGGGCTCGCCCTCAAGGCTCGCGCGCAGCGTTACCTCGATTTCCACGGCGTCGGTTCCGGCCTGGAACAGGAGGTCGCAGGCGGTTTCCTCGGCCAGCCATTCGAGCGCACTTGCACCGGCGGCCGCCGCGGCCATATTCGCGAGGGCGGCGGTGAGGCCGCGTTGCGCAGGATGGGCGATCAGCGTGGCGACGAGGGACATGGACGGTTCCGAGGAGAGGGCGCGCGAGCGGCGGCTGAAGAACGCGATCCTGATAGCTGGACCGACTGCCAGCGGCAAGTCGGCGCTGGCGCTGGCGATTGCGCGCCGGACGGGTGGCGTCGTCGTCAATGCGGATTCCATGCAGGTCTACGCGGTGCTGCATGCGCTGACCGCGCGGCCGTCCCTCGAGGATCTTGGGAGCGCGCCGCACCGGCTCTACGGCCATGTCTACCCGGCGCAGGCCTACTCGACCGGGACCTGGCTGGCCCAGGTGCGCGAACTCGTCGCCAAGGGCGTGTTCGAGCGCCGGCGGGCTATCTTCGTCGGTGGGACGGGCCTCTATTTCCGCGCGCTCACGGGCGGACTGTCGGAGATGCCGGAGATACCGCCGCACGTGCGCGACCGCTGGCGCTATCATCTGGCGGAGGATGGGCCGGCGCGCCTGCACCGCATCCTGCTCGAAGAAGATCCGCGCGCCGCGTTGATGCTGCTGCCGACCGACGGACAGCGCATCGTGCGCGCGTTGGAAGTGATGGAGGTTTCCGGCCGGT
>JAEUMA010000402.1 GCA_016793565.1 Rhizobiaceae bacterium | reverse complement strand
CCCCACTAACCCCTCCCGACACGGGGGAGGGGGACCATGAGCTGGGCGACGTGGGGAGCGTTTCCTCTCCCCCGTCGCGGGGGGTAGTGGTGTCGTGGGCGAAGCCCGCGACGGAGTGGGGGTTGACCTCTCCCGATGAAGCTTCCGCCAAGGCGCTGCTTGCTGCTGCCGGCCTGCCGGTGCCCGAGGGACTGCGGGCCGCCAGCGTCCAGGAGGCCGTCGCGGCTGCGGAAAAGCTCGGCTTTCCCGTAGCGCTGAAGGCGCTGGGCATCGCCCACAAGTCGGAAGCGGGCGCGGTGCGGCTCAATTTGCGGGACATAGCGGCGGTAAGGGAAGCGGCCAAGGCACTCGTGCCCCTAGGCAGTGGGCTCTATGTCGAACGGATGGTGGCGGGCGGCGTCGCCGAACTGATCGTCGGCGTTACCCGCGATCCGCTGTTTGGTGCCGTCATGACGCTGGGCTCCGGCGGCGTGCTGGTGGAACTGCTCAAGGATTCCGCCACGCTGATCCTTCCCGCCTCGCGCGGCGAGGTGGAGGCGTCGCTGCGCGGACTGAAGCTCTTTCCTCTGCTCGACGGTTTTCGCGGGCGACCGAGGGCCGATCTTGCGGCGGCGATCGATGCCGTCACGGGTATCGGCGCCTTTGCGCTCGCCCATGCCGAGGCAATCGCCGAGATGGACATCAACCCGCTCATCGTCTGCGCCGAAGGCAAGGGAGCCTGGATCGCCGATGCGCTGATCGTGGTCTCACCTTCTCCCCTCGTGGGAGAAGGTGTCGCCAAAGGCGACGGATGAGGGGTGATGGACGGAGTGCCATGCCTCAACACCCCTCATCCGACCTCGCTTCGCTCGGCCACCTTCTGCCACAAGGGGAGAAGGCAGGATCGCAACGGCCGCCAGCCTGAACTGGGAGAACGCCATGACTGACGTCATCACAACCCGGCGCGAGGGCGCCATTCTGGAAGTCACGCTCGACCGGCCGAAGGCGAACGCCATCGACCTCGCCACCTCCCGGCTGATGGGCCAGACCTTCAAGGCCTTTCGCGACGATCCGCAATTGCGCGTCGCCATCGTGAAGACGGCGGGCGACAAGTTCTTTTGCGCCGGCTGGGATCTCAAGGCGGCGGCCGGCGGCGATGCCGTCGACGGAGACTACGGCGTCGGCGGGTTCGGCGGCCTGCAGGAACTGCGCGACCTCAACAAGCCGGTGATCGCCTGCGTCAACGGCATGGCGGTGGGCGGCGGCTTCGAACTCGCGCTTTCCTGCGACCTGATCTACGCCTCCGACCATTCCTCCTTCGCGCTGCCGGAGATCAGGGCCGGCACGCTGGCCGACGCCGCCACCGTCAAGCTGCCGAAGCGCATCCCCTACCATGTCGCCATGGACCTGCTTCTCACCGGCCGCTGGATGGATGTGCACGAGGCGCATCGCTGGGGTCTCGTCAACGAGGTGCTGCCGAAGGACAGGCTGGAAGCACGCGTGTGGGAGATCGCGCGCCTGCTGGCCGGCGGTCCGCCGCTGGTGTTCGCGTCGATCAAGGAGGTTGCGCGGGCCGCGGAGGCGCTGACCTTCCAGGATGCGATGAACCGCATCACGCGTAGGCAGTTCCCGACGGTCGACATCCTCTACGGCTCGGAAGACAATATGGAGGGATTCAGGGCCTTCGCGGAAAAGCGCGACCCTGTCTGGAAGGGGCGGTAAGCCGAGGTCATGACCGACTACGACCCGCTGATCGACGCCGAGACCTGGGCTTTCATCCGGCGGACGGACTCCTGGTATCCGCCGGACGCGGTGACGCGCACCGTCGCCGAGCAGCGCGACGTCTACAACGCTATGTGCCGCGAGTTCTTTGCCGGCTATCCGGACGGCGTGTCGGCCGAGACCAAGGCGATCGTCTTGCCCGACCGGTCGATACCGATCCGCGTCTATCGCACCCCGGCACCCGAGGCCGCTGCTATGGTGCTCTATTTCCACGGCGGCGGGTTCGTGGTCGGCGGGCTGGAAAGCCATGACGACGTCTGCGCCGAGCTTGCCGCGCGCACGGGGTTCGAGGTCGTCTCGGTCGATTACCGGCTGGCGCCGGAGCACACCCATCCGGCGCAATTCGACGATGCCATGGCGGCGTTCGAATGGGCGGCCGCTGCCTATACGCGGCCGATCATGCTGTGCGGAGACTCGGCGGGCGGCAATCTGGCGGCCGCCGTCAGCCACGCCGTGCGCGGCCACCGCCGGCGGCCGGTCGGACAGGTGCTGATCTATCCCGGCCTCGGCGGCGATCCGTCGCTGGCCTCCTACCTCGCCCATGCCGACGCGCCCATGCTCACGGTGCGCGACCTCGACTTCTATCGCGACATCCGCGCCGGCGGACGCGACGTCGCTGGGGATGCCACCTTCGCGCCGCTGATTGCCGACGATTTCGCCGGGCTTCCACGCACGGTCGTCGTCACCGCGCAATGCGACCCGCTTTCGAGCGACGGTGAGGCCTACCGGGACCGCCTCGTCGCGGCGGGCGGCGAGGCGCTGTGGATCGAGGAGAAAGGCCTCGTCCACGGCTATCTGCGGGCCCGCCACAGCGTCGGCCGCGCGCGCGACAGTTTTGCGCGGATCGTCGAGGCGCTGCGGGCGCTGGCGGGCGGCGCGATGCCGGTGGGGCCGAAATCCGCCTGAGACGCGGGCGTTTCGTCAGCTCAGGAAGGCTTGCGCCTTCATGGATTCGGGCACGGCTACGCCTAGCCGCGTGAGAATGGTCGGCGCTAGCTGGAGCTGGTCGAGCAGGGTCTCGGCATCGGGGCCGCTCGCCGGCCCGAAATAGTAGATCGCGAAATCCTGCATGTCGGGATCGTGGCCGCCGTGGTGGCCACGCAGCGTCTGGCCGTGGTCGGCGGTGACCATCACCTCGTAGCCGTCTGCCAGCCAGCGCGGCAGCCAGGTGGCCAGCATGGAATCCATCACGTAGAGGGCGTGGTCCATTTCGGTGCAGTCGTGGCCGAAGCGGTGGCCCATGGAGTCCAGCGTGCAGGTGTGCAGGATGCCGTAGTCGATGCCGAATCGTGCCGTCAGCATGGTCAGCGTGGCGAACAGGTCGACGTCGCTCGGCGTCATCTGGTTGTCGTGGCCGTAGCCGGTCATGGTATGGAAGCGGCCGTGGGTGATCGGGCCGCCCGGCTCGTCATACTCCAGATCGCGTACGAGATCGAAAGGATAGCGGTTGAAGAATTCCGACCAGTAGGAATGCGTCACCGCGCCGGTCTTGCCGCCGGCCTTAGTCACCTCGGAAAAGACGTCCGGCAGTGTCACGCGGTGCCGGATCTCGTTGGAAAGCACACCGTGCACCTGCGGCGCCACCCCGGTGTGGATGGATGCATAGCAGCAGGCAGAGGTGGAGGGCAGGACCGAGCGCATGCGCCATTTCCTTGCCGCCCGGGATTGAACCCAGCCCTCCAGATTGCCCATGAAGGGCTGCCAGTTCCGCCACGGCACGCCGTCAAGGATGATCAGGAGGAGTTTCGACGACAGGCCCAATTCTAAACTCCTCCGATCATGTAAGGTCGGCGTCAGGCGTTACTCAGCCAGCAGGCCGCCAGCGCGTAGCCGTCCATCTGTTCGCCCTGGGGGTTGGCGACCCAGCCTGTCACCTTATCGGTCGCCACTGCGTCGATGAACTGGTTGAAGAAGGGCACGATCATGCCGCCTTCGTCGCGCACCATCATGCCCATGTCGTGGTAGAGCGCCTTGCGCTTGTCCTGGTCGAGTTCGCCGCGCACCGCCTGCAGCATCTTGTCGAAGTCGGGCCGCTTGAAGCGGGTGTCGTTCCAGTCGGCCGTCGAGGCGAGCGCGGTGGCGTACATCTGCGCCTGCGTGGCGCGACCGCCCCAGTAGGAGAGCGAGAAGGGCTGCTTGTTCCAGACTTCCGACCAGTAGCCGTCGCCCGGCTCACGCTTGATCTCGATGGTGATGCCTGCCTTGGCGCAGCTCTGCTGGTAGAGCTGCGCGGCGTCGACCGCGCCGGGGAAAGCGACGTCCGACGTCCGCAGCAGGATCGAGCCGGAATGGCCCGACTTCTTGTAGTATTCGGCTGCCTTCTCGGGATCGAACTTGCGCTGCTCGATACTGGCGGGAAAGCCCGGATAGGCGTCGTTGATCGGGAAATCGTTGCCGACCGTTCCATAGCCGAGGAGGATTTTGTCCAGCATCTCCTCGCGGTCCATGGCGAGCTTCAGCGCCATGCGCAGATCGTTGCTGTCGAAGGGGGCCGTGTCGCAGAACATGTTGAACGGGTAGAAGCCGCGTCCCGACGTCGCCTCGATGGAGACGCCCGGCACGCGCTTGACCAGCCCCACCACCTTGGGCTCTACGCGGTTGATGAGCTGCACTTGCCCGCCCTGGAGCGCGGCGAGGCGCGCGGTGGCGTCGTTGATGACGACAATCTCGACCTGGTCTGCATGGCCGAGCTTGTCGCCCTGCCAATAATTGGCGAAGCGCTCGCCGCCATGGCGCACGCCGGGCTCGTTCACGGTGACCTTATAAGGGCCTGCGCTGATGCCGGCGTTCGGATCGTCCCTGCCGCCGTTCGGCTGTATGACCAGATGGTAGTCGGCCATCAGATAGGGGAAGTCGGCGTCGGCGTCGGTCAGGGTGACGATGACCTCCTTGCCGCTGGCCTTGATGCCCGAGATGCCCTTGAGGATGCCGAGCGCCCCGGACTGCGACTTCTCGTCGGCGTGGCGCTGCAGCGTGGCGGAAACGTCCTCGGCCGTCACGGTCTTGCCGTTGTGGAACTCGATGCCGTCGCGGACCTTGATCGTCCAGGTCTTGGCGTCGGCCGAAGAGCCGATTTCCTCGGCGATCAGGTTCTCGAGGCCGCCGTCGGGAGTCAGCCTGTTGAGGAACTCGCCCCACTGCTTGCCGAAGCTGAACATCACCTGGCTGAGATTGAGCGCCGGGTCGAGGCTGTTGGTGCTCTCGCCCCCCTGGAGGCCGGCGCGGATGATGCCGCCCTTCACGGGGCCTTCGGCACGCACCGCGCTGGCGAGCACCGTGTTGGCGAGAGCGGCGCCTGCGCCCAGCGCGGCGGCGCGTCCGAGAAACTCGCGGCGGGAAATGCGGCCTTGCGCCGCGAGCGTTCCAAGATAGTCGAGTTGCTGTTTCATGCCCTTCGTTCTCCCATTCCGTGCGGCTGTAAACACCGGCTTCTAGTGACAACGTCGCATGACGGCCGTTTGACGGCAGTCTCGTTTCAGTTCCCCGCGCTGGCCATGCGTCGGCCGCTGATCGCCTTCTCCAGCCAGCCGATTTCCATCTCCGGCACCGAGCGCAGCAGGAGGTCGGTGTAATCGTCGAAGGGCGGGGCCAGGACCTTGCTCTTGGGACCGTAGCGGACGACTTCGCCGCGATACATGACGGCGATCGAATCGGCGATCGACTTCACCGTGGCGAGGTCGTGCGTGATGAAGAGATAAGCCACCTGCTCCTCCGCCTGCAGTTCCAGCAGCAGCTTGAGGATACCGTGCGCGACCAGCGGGTCGAGCGCGCTGGTCACCTCGTCGCAGATGATCATGCGGGGTTTCGCCGCGAGCGCGCGCGCGATGCACACGCGCTGCTTCTGGCCACCGGAAAGCTCGGCCGGGTAACGGTCGACGAAACCCTTGCCCATCTCGATCTTCTCCAGCAGTTCGGCCACGCGCTTGTCGCGTTCGCGTCCCCGCATGCCGAAGTAGAACTCTAGCGGCCGGCCGATGATAGTCCCCACCGTCTGGCGCGGGTTCATGGCGACGTCGGCCATCTGGTAGATCATCTGCAGTTCGCGCAGATCAGCCTTGCTGCGCTGCGCCAGGGCGTTAGAAAGCGTCCGCCCGGCAAAGGTGATTGAGCCCTGCTCGGGCGGCAGCAGTCCGGTGATGGCCCGCGCCAGCGTCGACTTGCCAGAGCCGGATTCGCCGACCACCGCCAGCGTCTGGCCGGGATAGATGTCGACGGACACGTTCTTGAGCACCTTGACGTGGCTGCGGCCATAGGCGGCGGTGACGTCCTTGACCGAGAGCACAGGCGTGCCGGCGGGGTTCTGCTCGCGATGCTCGATCTCGTGCACCGACACCAGCGCGTTGGTGTATTCCTGCCGCGGTTCCTTGATGATCTGGCGGGTGCCGCCCCATTCGACCAGGCGGCCATGGCGCAGCACCATGATCTCGTCCGACACCTGCGCGACGACGGCGAGGTCATGGGTTATGTAGAGGGCTGCCACGCCGGTGTCGTGGATGGCGTCCTTGATCGCCGCCAGCACGTCGATCTGGGTCGTCACGTCGAGCGCGGTGGTCGGCTCGTCAAACACGATCAGGTCCGGTTGCGAGCAGAGCGCCATCGCCGTCATGACGCGCTGCAGCTGGCCGCCCGAAACCTGGTGCGGATAGCGGTTGCCGATGTTTTCCGGATCGGGAAGGCTGAGCTTCTTGAACAGGGCCACCGCGCGCTTCTCGGCCTCGGCGCGGGAGGCTGTACCGTGCCCGATCGCTGCCTCCACCACCTGGTCCATCAGCCGGTGAGCCGGATTGAAGGCGGCCGCCGCCGACTGGGCGACATAGCAGACCTCGCGGCCGCGCAGCGCGCGCACACCGCGCTTGCCCTGCTTGAGAATGTCGCGCCCGTTGATGACGACCTCGCCGCCGGTGATGCGCACGCCACCGCGCCCGTAGGCCATGGTCGAAAGGCCGATCGTCGACTTGCCGGCGCCGGACTCGCCGATGAGGCCCAGCACCTTGCCGCGCTTCAGTGTCAGCGAGACGTCGTGCACCAGTGTGATCGTCTTGGGCTCCTCGCCCGGAGGATAGACCTTTGCCTCTATCCGCAGGTTGCGGATGTCGAGCAGGTTGTCATCGCGCTCCGCCGGGTTGCGTTCAGCCATTGCCGCGGCCTCCCTTGAGATCGGTGGTGCGGTTGAGAACCCAGTCTGCGACAAGGTTGACGGAAATGGCCAGCGCGGCGATCGCCGCGGCCGGGATGAGGGCCGCCGGGATGCCAAAGACGATCCCGTCCTTGTTTTCCTTCACCATGCCGCCCCAGTCGGCCTGCGGCGGCTGGACGCCGAGGCCGAGGAAGGAGAGCGCGGAGAGGAACAGCACGGCGTAGATGAAGCGCAGGCCGAGTTCTGAGACGAGCGGCGACAGCGCGTTGGGCAAGATCTCGCGGAAGATGATCCAGCCACGCCCCTCGCCGCGCAGTTTCGCCGCCTCCACGAAGTCCATGACGTTGATGTCGACCGCCACCGCGCGCGACAGGCGGTAGACGCGCGTGGAATCGAGGATGCCCATAACAAGGATTAGCGTGAGGATGGTCGAAGGCAGCACGGAAAGCACCACCAGGCCGAAGATCAGCGTCGGGATGGCCATCAGCAGGTCGACGAAACGCGACATCAGCGTGTCGAACCACCCTCCGACCACCGCGGCGGTGAAGCCCAGGATGGCGCCCAGCGAGAAGGACAGCGCGGTCGCCAGCACGGCGATGAAGATGGTCACGCGGGCGCCGTAGATCATGCGCGAGAGCAGGTCGCGGCCGAGATTGTCGGTGCCGAGCCAGAACTTGGCCGACATCGGCTCCCACACGTCGCCGACGATCTCGCCGAGGCCGTAGGGTGCCAAGAGCGGGGCGAAGATCGCGGTCAGCAGAAACAGCGTGGTCAGGATCAGGCCAATGAGGGCGCCGATCGGGATGCGTCTGATATCAAGCATCGCCAGCCCTCACTTCGGATGCCGCAGGCGCGGATTGGCGATGATGGCGGCGATGTCGGCCACGATGTTCAAGCCGATATAGACCGCCGCGAAGATCAGCCCGACCGCCTGAACCACCGGCACGTCGCGCTTGGCGACATGGTCGACCAGATACTGGCCCATGCCGGGGTAGACGAAGATCACCTCCACCACGACGACGCCGACGATGAGGAAGGCGAGGTTGAGCATCACCACGTTGACGATCGGTGCGATGGCATTCGGGAAGGCATGCTTGCGGATGACGTCGAAGGGCGAGAGGCCCTTGAGCTCGGCCGTCTCGATGTAAGCCGACTGCATGACGTTGAGGATCGCGGCGCGCGTCATGCGCATCATGTGCGCCAGAACGACCAGCGTCAGCGCCGTGGCCGGCAGAGCGATCGCCTTCAGCCGGTCGAGGAAGGGCATGCCGTCATAGACGGTGGAAATGCCGGGGAACCATTGCAGCTTCACGGCGAAGAAGAAGACGAGAAGATAGCCGATGAAGAATTCAGGCAGGGAGGTGGACGCGAGCGCCAGGCCTGAAATGATCTTGTCGACCGGCCCGTTGCGGTAGCGAACGGCCAGCAGGCCGAGAAGGATTGCCAGAGGCACGGCGACGACGGCGGCAGCGAAGGCTAGGAACAGCGTGTTCCATAGCCGACCCCGGATGGAGGTGGCGATATCCTGGCCGCTGGAGAGGGCGGTGCCGAGGTCGCCGGTGAGCACGCCGCCCAGCCACTTGAAATAGCGAACCCAGGCGGGATCGTTGAGGCCGAGTTCGGCGCGCAGATTGGCGAGCGCTTCCGGCGTTGCCGACTGGCCGAGGATCGATTGGGCGACGTCGCCGGGAAGAATCTGGGTGCCGGCGAAGATGAGGACCGAAACGGCCAACAGCAGGAGCAGGCCCAGCGCAATGCGCTGGGCCACGAGCTTCACGATTGGGGACGACATCTCCGCAAGGCCGGGCTCAGGCGTTGAGCCAGCACTTGGACAGGGCGTAGCCGCCCATCATCTCCTGGTTTCCGTCCGGCATCCAGCCGCCGACCTGCGGTCCGGTCGCGTCGATGAAGTCGTTGAACATCGGCGTGATCACGCCGCCTTCGTCGCGCACGATCTGGCCCATGTCGGCGTAGAGCTTCTTGCGCTTCTCCTCGTCGAGTTCCGCGCGGGCCTGGAACAGCATCTGGTCGAACTTCTCATTGAAGAAGCGCGTGTCGTTCCAGTCGGCCTTCGAATAGTAAGCCGTCGAATACATCTGATCCTGCGTCGGCCGGCCACCCCAGTAGGAGGCGGAGAAGGGTTGCACATTCCAGACCTCTGACCAGTAGCCGTCGCCGGGTTCGCGCTTGACCTCCAGCGTGATGCCGGCCTTGGCCGCACTCTGCTGGTAGAGCTGGGCGGCGTCGACGGCGCCCGGAAAAGCGACATCCGAAGTACGCAGCAGGACCGAGCCGCTGTGGCCGGACTTCTTGTAGTGGAAAGCGGCTTTGTCGGGATCGTAGGTGCGCTGCTCCAGCGCGGTGAACAGCGGATAGGCCTTGTTGATCGGCGTGTCGTTGCCGACCGAGCCGTAGCCCATCAGAATCTTTTGTACCATCTCCTCGCGGTTGATGGCGTATTTCAGCGCCAGCCGCAGGTCGTTGTTGTCGAAGGGCGCTGTGTTGCAGTGCATGATGAAGACGTAGTGGCCACGGCCGGCGACGTTCTGGATGGTGACACCCGGAACCCGCTTGATCAGGTCGACGATCTTCGGCTCGACGCGGTTGATCATATGCACCTGGCCGCCCTGCAGGGCGGCGGTGCGGGCAGTCGCGTCGTTGATCACGATGATCTCGATCTGGTCGGCGAAGCCGCGGTCGTCGCGCCAGTAGTTGGCGAACTTCTCGCCGCCCAGCCGCACGCCGGGCTCGTTGACGGATACTTTGTAGGGGCCGGTTCCGATGCCTTCGGTCGGGTTGTCCTTGCCGCCGTTGGGCTGGATCATCAGGTGGTAGTCGTCGAGCAGGAAAGGCAGGTCGGCGTTGGCGTCCTTGAGCGTGAACACAACGGTATCGCCATCCGCCTTGACGCTGTCGATGCCGCCCATGATGCCGAGCGCGCCCGATTTGGAGTTCTCGTCGGAATGGCGCTCCATCGTCGCGACGACGTCGGCAGGAGTCATCTCCTTGCCGTTATGGAACTGCACGCCCTTGCGGATCTTGAACGTCCACACCTTGGCGTCCGGCGACGAACCCCACTCTTCCGCGAGAGCCGGCTGCGGCACGCCGTCGGCCGAGAGCTGTACGAGCTGCTCCGCCCACTGGCGGCCGAAGAAGTAGGGAACCTGGCTCGACCAGCTTGCCGGATCGAGGCTGTCCGTGGCCGCGCCGCCCTGCATACCCGCCTTCAGCGTGCCGCCCCTAACCGGCGACTGCGCCCTCGCGGCGCCGGTTAGCATCGAGTTCGCGAAAGCCGCCGAAACCCCGAGCGCGGCGGCGCGACCGAGAAAGTCACGCCGGCTCAGACGGCCCGCGACAACGCGGCGGCCGAGATATTCCAGTTCGTTCGACATGCGGTCCTCACTCTGTTGGTTATCAGCCACTGCGGGCCTTTATTGGTTGGGTGAGATATTGACCGGAACGGAATGTCAGTAGCAAGACGGATTGCGACATTCGGTGGCGTAAAAAGCGCTCGCCGATTGGCCCAATGGATGCGTCAGACGTGATGACGGGGAATGGTTTCCTCAAAAACGCGTGAGAACACCAGGATACCAGCTTCGTATGCCTCTATCCGTCCTGACAGGTAGAAACTTTTTGCGTCCGAGCGCATGCTGGCGTAGGTGTCCGTATGAACCGACCATCCTGACCGCGACAGGCTTTCCGTCCAATGGGCGGA
>JAEUMA010000357.1 GCA_016793565.1 Rhizobiaceae bacterium | reverse complement strand
ATGCGCTGACGCACTTTGACGAATGCGGCATCGTCGTAATCGCCAGTGATCCATCGCTGCTCGATCTGCTGCGCAGCTTCCAGTGGTCGGCGCTGTTTGTCGAGCGGCGGCAGGAGGTCATCGACCACATGCGCTTCGTCGTTTTCGGCCACGCTACGTACGAAGCCTTGCGCAATCCCTTCCTTGGCCTGACCGCCAAGGCCATCCTGCTCGAGGTGACGCCAGAATTTCTGGCGCAGGATGCCGAAACGCTGCGTTCTGCGGTCGACACGAAAATTGCGCCAAAACTGGCAGGCGATAGTTTCGGTCGTCCCCGCGACTTTCAGCCCCTGCCGCTACTCGGCATTCCCGGTGTCACGCCGGACAACGAAGCCCCGGCCTACTACGCCGATATCCGCCAGTTCCGGCCGGGGCGGCGCAGCTTGTCGGCGGCTTGAGCGCTCAGGCGACAGCGAACAGCAGCAGTTGCATCGCCTCGCCGCGTACCGGCAACAGCGCCTGATATTCCGGACTGTTGGCCCAGTGCTGCGCGTCTTCGCGGCTGGGGAATTCGATGTCAACAAAGGCATCCGGCGCGCCGCCGCCGAGTTCATTCCAGAGCACTGCATCGACGGCCCCGCGCTGGCGCACCTCGCCGCCGTACTGGGCAATGGTGGCGCCGACCCGGCTGCGGTAAATCTCGAAGGCCGCCGGGTCGCAGAGTTTGATCAGGCCGATGATGCGATAGCTCATGGCGTCAGCCTTATGCGGCCTGGGCGACGCGGCTGGCAGCGCCGAGGCGATTGACACCGCTGATCAAGGCCTTGATCGAGGCGGTGACGATGTTGCCGTCGATACCGACGCCGTAGATATCGCCGCTGCCCTTGCCCGCCACTTCGAGCATGGCGCAGGCGCGGGCGTTGCCATCTTCGCCCATCGGCACCATCGAGCGCTCTTCGTAACTGCGTACCGAGAAGTTGAAGCCGGCCGTCTGCAAGGCGTGTACCGCCGCGTTGATCGGGCCGTTGCCCTCGCCGGTGAGGACGCAAGGCTGGCCGTCGATATCGACCGCGATTCGAATGCCCTGGGCGCCGGCATGCTCGAAGAGGTGATGTTCGCGATAACGGATCGGGCTGGCAGCGTCGAGGTAGCTGCTGGCGAAGAGGTTCCAGATGTCGTCGGCGCTGACTTCGCCGCCGTGGGTGTCGGTGTGCTTCTGGACGACGCCCGAGAATTCGACCTGGAGCCGGCGCGGCATGACGATGCCGTGCTCGGTTTCCATGAGGTAGGCGATGCCGCCCTTGCCCGACTGGCTGTTCACGCGGATCACCGAGTCGTAGCTGCGGCCGACGTCGGCGGGGTCGATCGGGAGGTAGGGCACTGACCAGGTCTCATCCGCCTTTTGAGCAGAAAACCCCTTCTTGATGGCGTCCTGGTGGGAGCCGGAGAAGGCCGTGAAAACGAGATCCCCGACGTACGGGTGGCGCGGGTGGATCGGGAGCTGGGTGCAGTGTTCGTAGGTGCGGGCAACGGCGTTGACGTCCGAGAAATCGAGCTGCGGATCGACGCCTTGCGTGTGCATGTTGAGGGCGAGGGTGACGAGGTCGACGTTGCCGGTGCGCTCGCCGTTGCCGAAGAGGCAGCCCTCGACGCGGTCGGCACCGGCCATGAGGCCAAGCTCGGCGGCGGCGACGGCGGTACCGCGGTCGTTATGCGGGTGGAGGCTGATGAGGACGCTGTCGCGGCGGGCGAGGTTGCGGTGCATCCACTCGATCTGGTCGGCGTAGATGTTGGGCGTGGCGATCTCGACTGTGGTCGGGAGGTTGAGGATGACCTTGCGTTCGGGGGTGGCGCCCCAGGCTTCCGTCACCGCATCGCAGACTTCCTTGGCGAAATCGAGTTCGGTGGCGGTGAAGAGTTCCGGGCTGTATTCGAGGGTGATCTTCGTTTCCGGCATCTCGTCGGCAAGTGTGCGGATGAGGCGGACGGCGTCGGTCGCCATGGCGACAACCTCCGCCTTGCTCATGCCGAAGACGTTCTCGCGGAAGGTCTTGCAGGTGGCGTTGTAGACGTGAACGATGGCCTGCTTGGCGCCCTTGATCGACTCGAAGGTGCGGCGAATGAGATGCTCGCGCGCCTGGGTGAGGACTTCGATGCTGACATCGTCGGGGATATGACCTTCCTCGATGAGCTTGCGCACGAAGCCGAACTCGGTTTCGGAGGCCGAGGGGAAGGCGATTTCGATTTCCTTGAA
>JAEUMA010000345.1 GCA_016793565.1 Rhizobiaceae bacterium | reverse complement strand
GCGGCTGTTCCGGCTGAATTTCGAGGAGGGCGGCAATATCGGCGACCGCTCAGCGCTGATCGGAGTGGCGCGCGACTGCGGCATGGACGTGTCCGTGGTCGAGACGCTGATGCCGACGGACGCCGACAAGGACGCGGTGCGTAGCGAGATCGCGACCGCGTCGCGGATGGGCGTGACCGGTGTTCCGTGCTTCCTGTTCGAAGGCAGATACGCGGTGATGGGCGCGCAGGACGTCGCGACGCTGGTGGACGCGATCCGGCAGATCGCCAGCGCCAAGGCGCGCGGCGAACTGGAGACCGCCGTCTGATTTGCGTCCAAAGCAATGCCTGCGCCGCAGGCGCACCATGGCCGATGCCTGAGGCGAGCGACTGGTCGGCCGAAGGCCTTGAACGCCTGGCGGCGGAACTGAGCCTGGGCGGCTCCACGGCGATGGCTATCGTCCATCGTGACCAGCCCGTTTTTGCTTGGGGCGCCCTCGCGCAACCGACGAGCGTCGCTTCGGTGCGAAAAAGCCTGATCAACGTGCTCTACGGAATCTACGTCGCAGCAGGCCGAATCGACCTGACGGCCAGCCTTGCAGTCATGGGCGTGGATGACATTGGCGGCCTCACCGAGACGGAACGGTCCGCCACCGTCGCCGACCTGCTGCGTGCCCGCTCCGGCGTCTATCACCCCTCGGTCTATGATACGGAACACGGACGTCCGAAGCGTGGCGCGTATAAGCCGGGAGAGGCCTGGTTCTACAACAACTGGGATTTCAACGCGCTCGGTACGATCTTCGAACGCCAGACCGGTGAAGACCTGTTCGAGGGGTTCGCCAAACGGGTGGCAACCCCGCTTGGCATGCAGGATTTTTCCGTCGCCGACTGCCGCTACCAGCACGGCCCGGAATCGCAGCATCCGGTCTACAAAATGCGGCTTTCGGCGCGCGATCTTGCCAGAATCGGGCTGCTTTATCTCCGCGGCGGTACCTGGAGAGAGACGCGCATCGTTTCGGAAGAATGGGTGCGGGACAGCGTCCGCCCCCACTCCGACCTGGGCGGCGGCCGTAGCTACGGCCTTTTGTGGTGGAGCGCAGAAGCCAGTGCGCCGGGCGATGCGCTGGCTATCGACGTACCGATCTTCTACGCAAGCGGTTTCGGCGGGCAGTACATCATCGTCGCGCCGGCTTACGACCTTGTGGTGATCCACCGGGCCGCCCAGGTCGACCACGGCATCCGCCACGACCGCATGGGCGAATTGCTGCGGCTCGCCATCGCAGCGATGCCGGAAGCCGCATAGCGGTCCCGATCCGCCGGGTTGCGCCTATCCACCCTGGCGCGTCAGTACTCCCAGCCCGTTCGCATTGAGATTGTCGATCGTGATGGACGACGCGCTGCCGTCGGGACCGATCGAGAAGGTCACGGGCGACGGCACGTCCGCCATTTCCGGATCCGGGTAGATGAGAAAGATGTCGCGGTCGAAATGGGTCATCGGATAGGTCTTCTTGCCACCCGGCCCCACGACAAGCGTCAGGCCCGCGCCGTCCGTCGCAACCATGGCTGTGCCGATATAGTCGTTCGCATAAGAGCCAACATAGGCTTTGACCGGAAGAGCCGGCGTGGCCGGATCGGGTTTCGTAGCGAAAACCTTCCGGGCTTCGTCCATGGCGGGACCGAACAGGCTCTCGTAAGCGGCGTTCCATCCGGCGGTCCAGTTCTTTTCCACCTTCCCGTCGAACACCAGATCGGCGAAGCTGTCG
>JAEUMA010000343.1 GCA_016793565.1 Rhizobiaceae bacterium | reverse complement strand
CGCAAGCGCGATCTCCACCTCGTGGATGGCGCCTTGGACGAAAGTCGCGTCGTCGCTGGTAACCTTGATGGTCATGTCCTGCGGCAGCGTCGACTGGATGTCGGCTGCGACCGCCCGTACGCCGGCGGAAATGTCCAGCGTGTTCGACTGCGCCTGCCGGATGATGCCGAGACCGATGCCTGTCTTGCCGTCCGAACGCAGCGAGGTCGCGGCGGGGTCGCCGCCGAGCGTAACGGTGGCGACATCGCCCAACCGCGTGCGCTCGTCCAGCATCATGGCCTCGAAGGCCTCCGGCGTGTTCACCGAGGCCGTGGCGCGCACGATGATGTCCTGGTTGGCCGTGGTCAAAGAGCCCGCCGGGGTATCGAGGGCGACCGAGGAAAGCGCTCTCGCTAGGTCGACGATTGTCAGCCCGCGGCTGGCGATCTTGGCCTGATCGATGTCGATGCGGAAGATCTTCTCACGATCGCCGAAGACCTGAACGTCAGCCACTCCAGGCACGGCGGCCAGCTTGTCCACCACTTCGTCCTCGACGAACACGGTCATGTCCTCGATCGGCATGGTCCGAGAGGTGATGGCCAGCCGCATGACCGGGTCGGCGTTTGCGTCGGCCTTGACGATGCGCGGCGGATCGATGCCGTCGGGGAGCTGGTTGTTCACGCGCGACACCGCGTCGCGCATGTCGGAGGCCGCGACGTCCAGATCGACATTGTCGCCGAACTCGACCGTCACCCGGCTGCGGCCGAAGGACGAACTGGACGAGATCGACTTGACGCCCGGCACTCGCGAGACGGCGCCTTCGAGCACGGCGGTCAGTTCGCGGTCGATGGTCTCGGCCGCCGCTCCGTCATAATCGGCGTTGATGGTGATGACCGGGCGGTCGACATCCGGAAGCTCGCGGATCTCGACGCCGTAGAAGGCGGCGAGGCCGGCGACCGCAATCAGCGTGTTCAGCACGAACGCCAGGACCGGCCGGCGCACGAAAAGCGCGGTCAGGCCGGTCTCGCGATGTTCGTTGGCGTGCTCGCTCATCGCCGCGTTTCCGTCAGCCGCCGCCCGAAGACTGGCTTGCCGGCACGATGGCCGCCGGGGTCGGGGTCTGGCTCGCGATCAGCACCTCCTGGCCCTCGCGGACAGCATGGATTCCCTCCACCACCACCGTCTCGCCGGGACGGATCGGCGCGTCGACCAGGACGCTTTCGGTGTTGCGCTGAACGATGCGGACAGGCAGCCGCGCCGCCTTGCCGTCGCGCACGACCCAGACGAACGCGCCGTCGGAGCCCCATTGCACGGCCAGAGGATTGACCGCCGGGAAGGTATCGCCGGGAAACTGCATGGCGATACGGAACGACATGCCCGCCCGCAGGGCGTCGTCGCGGTTGGGAATGCGCGCCTGTACCAGCAGCGTGCGGCTGGCCTCGTCTATGCGGTTGTCGACCGCGCTGACTGTCCCGTCAACGACCTGGTCCGGGCGCGAAACCAGTGTCGCGGTCAGCGGGGCTCCCACGCTGATTGCGCTGGCGAACCGCTCCGGCACCCAGAAGTCGATCAGTAGCTCGGAGCGGTCGTCGATGGTGGCTATGCTGGTCTGCTGCGTCACGTAGTTGCCGGCGTCGATCGGCAGGATACCGACGATGCCGGCAATCGGCGCGACGATCGAGCGCCGCTCCAAGTTGAGCTGCGCCTCGCGCAACGCCAGCCGAGCGTTTTCAACGCCAAGCTCGGCCTCGTTCAACTGCACGGCCGTGGCCGTGTTGGATGTACGCAGCGACTTGACGCGATCGCGGCGATCCTCGGCGTCGCTCAGCGCGATCCGGGCACGGTCGGCGGCGATCTGCTCGGCGTCGGCGTCGAGGCTGGCGAGAGCTTGGCCTGCCTCGACATGGGTGCCGGAGGTGACCAGGAACTTGTCGAGCCGCCCCGCCGAGAATGGGTTGACTGTCACGGAGGCAAGCGCGCGGCCCGAGCCGATCGCCGACATGCGGTCGTTGATGGTGGCCTCAAGGACGGCGTCGGTCACCACCGGGGTCTGCGGGGAAGCGCCACCGGAACGCTGCTGTCCGCCATTCGCGGCTGCTGCCTGTCCGGCCGGGGCCTGCCCCATACCCCAACGCGCGAGAACGGTCGGAGCACCAGGGTAAAGCCACCACCACCCGGCCGCCGCCGCGACGAGAATGAGAAGCGCTACAGCACATTGTTTCCAGACTGCCATTGGCACTCCCGTGAGCAGGCCGCCTATCCCCATCCTCGGGCCGGCCTCATGCGATCAGCGGAGAGATAGGTGTGCGACGCAACAAGTCACCACCTTATCGCAGGCTTGAGCCTGCATGGCACCATCGTAACATTAAATTGCTGTAAGGTCCGCCGTGGCTGTTCAGTCCTCTGGACGGCGCAGTGTGTCGAGCTCGCGGATTCGCTTTTCCCCTTCCTGGCCCAGCGCCTGGCTCACCTCGGCGATGATTGCCTCCGCAACCACGAACAGCGCGGCGGAGCTGTCCCAACGCGAGGGGACAGCCGTGCGGGCTGCAATAACATAGCGGGCAAATCGCGCTATCGGTGAAAGCCATTGGTCGGTAACCAGCACGATAGCCACGCCGCGCCGCTGTGCCCGCTCTGAGAAATCCTCCAAGCTATTCTGATAGCGGCGGATGTCGAACACCACCAGCGTATCGCGCTTGCCCATATCGACCAGACGCGAGAACCAAGCGCCCTCCTGGCCGCCCAGATGCATGACGTGCGGGCGCATGATGGCGAGATGTGCCGACATATAGGATGCTATGGCGTCGGAAAAACGGCCGCCGACAAGGTAAATGCGGCTGCGCGGGGCGGACAGTCTGTCGACGATCTCGCGCATCTGGCGGGTGGACAGATGTCCGAACGTCTCGCGAATGTTCTCAATGGTCACGTCGACCATCGGTGGGGCGCCCTCGCCGCGTTTGACTTGGGCGCCCCTCAGCAAAGGCGATTGCAACTGCTCGGCCAGTTCGACCTGAAGTGCCGCTTGGAACTCCGGATAGTTCTGAAAGCCGAGGCGGGCGACGAAGCGCAGGATCGTCGGCGAGCTGACACCGGCTTGCTGGGAGAATTCCGCCACCGTCTTGAGGCCGATCAGCGGATAGGCCGCAATCAGCGTCTGGGCGGCCCGCCTCTCGCTCGCGGGCATCGAATCGATACGCTCGGCGATCAACTCTGCAACGCTGGAACGCATGCGACGCTTTTCTCCATGTCGTTCGAACACGTAGCGAACAAGCTATTTGACAAACAACCGCAACTCGTACGAAATCATCCATACGGATAAATTCCAAGCGCAAATGTACGCCAGAGTACATTGCTGCCGAGGGGAACGGCATAGCGAATGGTGACGGAGCGAAGCCCTGTCGGAGGGGCTGTCGAACTCGTGAATGAGGCAGGCCGCGGCCGGATCGTGCTCGCCTGCGATCATGCCTCGAACTTCATGCCCGCTGAGTACGGCACGCTCGGCCTGGAGGTTTCCGACCTGAAGCGCCACATTGCCTGGGATCCCGGAGCCCTGCCAGTGGCCCGCCATCTTTCCCAGGCGCTCGACG
>JAEUMA010000319.1 GCA_016793565.1 Rhizobiaceae bacterium | reverse complement strand
GTTTCCAGGGCCGGATCAGGGAGCATCTCGTCGGGCTGGACGGCCAGCGCGGAGATCGGCGCCGCCATGAGCGTCGCGAGGACCAGGAACGCGGACAGCCGGCGCTTCACGACGCAGCCACCTCGGGACGCCCGACGGCCTTGCGGGCACGCGAGGGAGCGCCGACGCGCAGCCTGCGATCGAGCAGCGACATGGTGCCGCCGGCCATCATCACCAAAGCGCCGAGCCAGATGAGGGTCACCATCGGCTTCCACCAGATGCGGACAACCAGGCCGCCACCGTCCTGGATGTCGCCCGGCGACACGTAGAGCTGGCTGAAGCCGAGCGTTCGGATACCAGCTTCGGTCGTCGGCATGCCGCGTGCTGGATAAAAACGTTTCGAAGCATGCATCGAGCCGAGCGGCGACCCGTCGCGCGACAATACGAAGGTTGCGCGCTCCTCGGTGAAGTTGGGGCCCTTCATCGGCTCCAGCCCCTCGAAGCGGATAGCGTAGCCGGCGATCTCGGCGGTGTCGCCCGGCTTCATGACGAGGATGCGCTCGCCCTGCATGCTGACCACACAGACGATGCCCAGCGTGGTCAGCCCCAACCCCAGATGCGCAAGCGCCGTTCCGAACACCGAGCGCGGTAACCCGACGAAGCGGCGCAGCGCGACGGGGGCCGTGACGGCGCCCAACCCTGACTTGAATGCCAGGTCAGTCAACGCGCCGAGGATGAGCCAGGCGGAAAGACCGACGCCGGCAGCCGCGAAGGCCGACACACCGTCCACGAAGATCAGGCTGACGAGAGCCGCCAGCAACGCCAGACCGAAGGCCGCCATCAGCCTCTGCGAAACAGCGGCGAGGTCGCCGCGCTTCCAGGCGAGCAACGGCCCGAACGGCACGAGCGCCAGCAGCGGCAGCATCAGCAGACCGAAAGTCAGGTTGAAGAACGGCGCACCGACAGAGATCTTCTCGCCGCTCACCGCCTCCACGACCAGCGGGTAGAGCGTGCCCACCAGAACGGTTGCAGCCGCGGTGGTAAGGAACAGGTTGTTCAGCACCAGCGCGCCCTCGCGCGAGATCGGCTGGAACAGGCCGCCGGCGGTAAGGCCGGGCGCACGCCACGCGAACAGCGCCAGCGAACCGCCGACGAACAGCACCAGGATGCAGAGGATGAAGACCCCGCGCGTCGGGTCGGTGGCGAAGGCATGCACCGAAGTCAGCACGCCGGAACGCACGAGGAAGGTGCCGAGCAGCGACAGCGAGAAGGTGAGGATGGCGAGCAGGACGGTCCAGATCTTGAGCGCGCCACGCTTTTCCATGACGATCGCCGAATGCAGCAGCGCCGTGCCGGCGAGCCACGGCATGAAGGAGGCGTTCTCGACCGGGTCCCAGAACCAGAAGCCGCCCCAGCCGAGCTCGTAGTAGGCCCAGTAGGAACCCATGGCGATGCCGCCGGTGAGGAACACCCAGGCGGCGAGCGTCCACGGACGCACCCAGCGCGCCCAGGCCGCGTCGAGACGTCCCTCGATCAGCGCCGCGACGGCGAAGGCGAACGACACCGAGAAGCCGACATAGCCGAGATAGAGCAGCGGCGGATGGATCGCCAGGCCGATGTCCTGCAGGACCGGATTGAGGTCGCGTCCCTCCATCGGCGGGTTGACCAGGCGCACGAAGGGGTTCGACGTGGTCAGGATGAACAGCAGGAAGACGGCGCCGATAAAGCCTTGCACGGCCAACACCGTCGCCTTCAGCGAGGCGGGAAGGTTGCGCCCGAAGGCCGCCACCAACGCGCCGAACAGCGTCAGGATCAGTACCCACAAGAGCATGGAGCCTTCGTGGTTGCCCCATGTGCCGGTGAGCTTGAACAGCATCGGCTTCAGCGAATGGGAATTCTCCCAAACGTTCTCGACGGAGAAATCGGAGCGACCGTAGGAAATCGTCAGTGCCGCGAAGGAAACGGCCACCATGGCGAAGGCGGTGACCGCCACGGGGCCGCCGACGGCCATCAGGCGACCATTGCCGCCGCGCGCGCCGGCCAGCGGCACCACCGACTGAACCAGCGAGAGCGCCAGCGCCAGAACGAGTGCGAAATGGCCGATCTCAACCATGTGGTTCGTGTCTCAGTTTGGCTGCCATACGCCCTTCTCCTTCAGGCTTTCGGCGACCTCCTTGGGCATGTATTTCTCGTCGTGCTTGGCCAGCACGCTGTCGGCGACGAACACTCCGTCGGAACCGAAACTGCCTTCGGTGATCACGCCCTGCTCCTCGCGGAAGAGGTCGGGCAGGATGCCGGCATACCGCACCTTGACGCTTTCCTGCGTATCCGTCACCGCGAAACTCACCTCAGTGCCCTGCCCGCGCACGATCGTGCCCTTCTCCACCAGCCCGCCCAGCCGGATGCGCTGCCCAGGCTCCAACGTGGCCGTCTGCAGATCGCCCGGCATATAGAAATAGGAGGCCTGCTGTCCGAGCGCGTAAAACACCAGCGCGGCCGCAAGCGCGATGAAGGCCAGCCCAGCCCCGATCACCGACAATCGCTTCTGCTTCCGGGTCATGGCACTATTCCGTCGTCGTTACGCCCAGCGAAGCCGCGAGCTCGTTCACCTGGCGCGCCGCGTCGCTATCCTTGCCGAGGGCGGCCACGGCGCGAACGACCGCCTCGCGCGCGGCATCCTTCCGCTCGAGCACCACATAGGAACGCACGAGCCGCAGCCATCCTTCCGGATCGTTAGGATTCTGCCGCAGTTTTTCGTCCAGCGAGGCAACCATCGTTTCGATCATTGCCTGCTGGTCGGCGGGCGCCATCTGCTTGGCTGCCTCGACGTCCTGCGTCGTCGGGCCCGGCTGGTCCGCGGCAGCGGCGGTGCGACGCTCCGCTTCGGCGATCGCCTCGTTGGCGGCGGTCCGCCAGGGCGAATCCGGGGCCGCATCGGCCGCCAGCTTGCGCCAGGCCGCCATTGCCTCGTCCGCCCTGCCCTGCTGGAAGCTGGCGATCGCCAGATAATACACCGCCTTGGGGAAGCCGGGCTCGATCGCCAGCGCCCGTGCAAACGCGTCCTGCGCCTGCGGCGTCACGGAGCCGTCGGCGGCATCGGCCAGCGCCTCGCCCAGTCCGGATTCGCGCAGGGCCGTCGAGCCCTCCAGCCGGATGGCGTTGGCGAAGGCCTGCGCTGCCTCGGCACTGCGCCCCATGCGCATGTAGATCGGCGCCAGCACATCCCAGCCTTTGCCGTCCTCAGGATTGGCGGCGAGATGCGCCTCGGCGCAGCCGACCAACTCTTCAACCGTGGCGCCGGCCTGGCACTTCGCCAGACGGGCCGACAGCGGCTGCGACGGAAGATCCGGCGAGCCCAGCACCGCATAGACGCCCCATCCGACCAGCGGCACGGCGAGCACAGCCGCGGTAGCCAGGACGCGCGCCCAGTTCCGCGGCGGCGCCGCGGCGCGGGAAGTGGCTGCGTCGGCACGGATCATGCGGCGGCCGATTTCGGCGCGCGCCTCCTCGACCTCGGTGGGGCCGATCAGCCCGCGCGCCGCTTCCCGATCGAGTTCCGCCAATTGGTCGCGATAGACGGCCACATCCTGCCGGTCCGCATCTGCGCGGGGCTGCCGCGACAAGGGCAAAAGGACGGCGAGGCTCGCCACGAGCGTCAAGGCAGCCGCTGCCAACCAGAAAAGCATGGCGGTTACTTAACCACGGGCGCCCCTGCTGCCAAGCGCGCGCGCCTGCGACCCATTGCCGGCGCCGTTCATGTCAGCGGTGTCCAACTCCCGTCCGGATTGCGGCAGGCGGTGCCGCGCGCCGTACGTGTGTTGCCGTTGGAGGTGACAGTCTGGGTATACTGGCGGCAATCCTGCGAGCCGACCCGGTAGGGTGCCGCCGCGACGACCTCGCCGTAGACGCCGGCGCTGGCGCCCTTCCAGCGCACAGGCTGGCCGACCGGCGTATATTCGAGCGCGCGATACTCGGCTTCCAGCGCCATGCGGCGGTCGCCGGCTACAAGGTCAGCGCCTATCGAACCGCCGACGAGGCCGCCGTTCATGGCCCCCACGATCGCCGCGCTGGCCGATTGCGGAGCCTTGTCCGAAGCGGTCGCGCCATCGAGCCCGCCCGTGGCGCAGCCGCCGAGGAAGAGGAGTGCGGCCATCGGCGTCAGTCGCAGGTTCATCAGGCAATCCGGTCGTATGGGAAGCGGCGCGTGGCCACGGGTCGGCGTTAGTATCGGTGTTTGGCCGAAGTTTGGCCAGAGGCTACACGCCTCGTCCTCACGCCGCCGCGCGCAGTTCCACGCGTGCGTCCAGCCCGCCCAGGTCGGATCGCTCCAGCGCCAGCCGCCCGCCATATTCGTTGACGAGATCGGCGACGATGGCGAGGCCCAGCCCGGTGCCTGGCTTGGTTTCGTCCAGGCGCCGTCCGCGCTTGGTGGCTTCCCGCGCCTTGTCCTCTGGGATGCCAGGGCCGTCGTCGGCGATCGAGATCAGTAGCCCGGGCGCTGTCTCGGTCGCCACGGCTGACAGTCGCACGCGCACCTTGCCGCGTGACCACTTCATCGCATTCTCCAGGAGATTGCCGACGATCTCCTCAAGATCCTCGCGCTCGCCGGCGAACACCAGATCCTGCTGCGGCAGTTCGAGGCTGATGGAGGTGCCGGGATTGAGCTTGGTCATCACGCGCACCATGCGCTCCAGCAGGCCGGAAACCGGCGTGCGGTAGACCACGCTGTCGCGCTGGGCGGCCACGCGCGCCCGCTGCAGGTAATGTTCGATCTGCTGCTTCATCGCCGAGGTCTGCTCCTCGATGAGGCGCCCGCGCTCGCCGCCCTGCGCGCGGCCCTCGTTGATCAGCACGGCGAGCGGCGTCTTCAGCGAATGCGCGAGATTGCCGACCTGCGTGCGCGCCCGCTCGACGATACGGCGGTTGTTCTCGATCAGCGCATTGGTCTCGTCGGCAAGCGGCTGGATTTCCAGCGGGAAGCGGCCGTCCAGCCGCTGGGCGCTTCCCTCTCGCACCGAGGCCAGCGCGTTGCTGACGGTGTTCAGCGGCCGAAGGCCGAGCAGGATGGCCGCCGCATTGATGGCGATCATGCCGCCGCCGAACGCGGCCAGCCACGTGTAGAGCTGGCGCTCAAAGGCATGAATCTCGTTCTCCATCTCGGTGCGGTTTCCCATCACGCGAAAGCGGGCGATGCGATTGTCGGCGCCGAGCACGAATTCGTTCTCTACGACCTTGAGCTGCTCGCCGGCGATGCCGGTGATGAGATAGTTGCGCTGGAAATCGCTGTTGAAGGGCACTTCCACGACCGACGGCGCAGCAATAGGCTGGGTCATCGACTGCGAACGCAAGAGACCGGTCAGATTGGCCGACACCGGTTCGACGGACCAGTACCAGCCGGAATTGGGCTGCGAGAAGCGAAGATCGCCAAGGTCGGGCGAACCGGAAAGCGCGCCGTCATCGGATACTCCGACAGAGCCGATCAGGTTGAACAGATGCGCCGATAGCAGACTATCAAAGCCGCGCTCGGTCGCCTGGCGGTAGAGCGTGGAGATGATCGTGGAAATGACGATCAGCGCCAGCACGGCCCAGATGGTCGAGAAGGCGATGGCGCGGAAGGTCAGGGAGCGGGGGCTGAGCCGCGAGAGCCACGATCCCGTTCGCGTCACGCTTCCGGCTCGCGCATGCGGTAGCCCATGCCGCGCACGGTTTCGATCATGTCGACGCCCATCTTCTTGCGCAGGCGGCCGACGAACACCTCGATCGTGTTGGAATCGCGGTCGAAATCCTGATCGTAG